>NZ_BAAGPH010000001.1:0-65004 GCF_054784355.1 Alkalibacterium psychrotolerans
GCAATCGAAAATTTTGGTGTCGTGGCTTCTTTGTAGATACCGTTGGACGAAATAAAAAACAAATTCAAGAGTATATTAGAAATCAGCTCAGAGAAGATTACATGACCGATCAGCTGACTTTATTCGAAGAATACGACCCATTTACGGGACATAAAAACAAGAAAAAATAGACGATTCTTTTAGAATCAGTGAGAAAATGTGGTGCAAAAGGGAAACCCATTCAGAGGGCCTTTCAGGCCGAGGCCGGTAAGAGAGGCTTTCAGCCGCAGAGCAAACCACCAGTTCACACTGGTGGTTTTGATTATGGAATCTACTCACTAAGAACACCATGTAAACCAGTCTATTACAGTAGGAGGAGCAGGCATGCAGAAATCATCCAAGATTGAAGTAGTGAACGAGGCCGCGATTGAAAGAGCCTTGACACGTATTACCTATGAAATCATTGAAAAAAATAAAGGGGTCGACGACCTGATACTTGCAGGGATTAAAACTAGAGGAGTATTTCTGGCTCGCCGGATAGCCGAGCGAATCAGCCAGCTGGAAAAGCAGTCAGTTGATGTGCTGGAACTCGACATTTCCTTTTACAGAGATGACAGAGAAGCCGAAGAAGGGGAAGCCCATTTGCCAGTAACCGATGCCTCGTCAATAAAAGGGAAAAAAGTTGTTATCGTTGACGATGTATTATACACAGGAAGAACGATTCGTGCAGCCCTTGACGCTATCATAGATATCGGCAGACCCGATAAAATACTGCTTGCAGTTCTGATTGACCGGGGCAACAGGGAATTGCCGATACGGGCTGATTTTGTGGGCAAGAACATCCCTACATCCCGGGAAGAATCAGTAAAGGTTGCGTTAAAGGAAACCGATGAGGCAGATCAGGTGACAATTAACAAGACTGCTTAACAACATATAAGTGAACTTTAAGAGTGTCCCGTGAGACACTGAAGGTCGCTGGAAATGACAGAAAAGAACTGGATTATTCAGGTGGATTAATGAGCTTTGCTGAACCGATACAGGGCAGCAGGAGAGCAAACCTGAACCGATACAGTGAGTTCAATCTGTCTTATCCTACAGACCTTGTACCTATATGGTGCCGGGTCTTTTTTTTAAGAAAACAGACAGTGAAACTTAATAACTCGAGAAAAAAAGGAGAGGTCTTATGACTTTAATGAAAACAAACAGCATGCGTCACTTCGTCTCACTGGAACAGTACGAGAATCATGAAATCATGCAGATGATTAAAGCAGCAGTTGACTTCAAACGACAAAGACAGTTCCCAGAATACAAAGATTACTATGCAGTGAATTGTTTCTTTGAACAAAGCACCCGAACCCATAAAAGTTTCGAGATGGCAGAACGCCGAATGGGTATGCAGGTCATTGACTTCCAGCCTTCGATGAGCAGTGTTAAAAAAGGCGAAAGTTTGTATGATACAGTGCTGACGCTTCAGGCTATCGGCGTGGACCTTGTTGTCATCAGACACAGCGAAGAAGCGTACTATAAAAAGCTTATCAACAGTGAACACATTAATTGTTCTATTGTGAATGGAGGAGATGGGGCCGGTCAGCATCCGAGTCAGTCTCTACTTGATTTAATGACTATTTACGAAGAGTACGGCACGTTTAAAAACCTTGAAATAGCGATTGCCGGGGACCTAACCCATTCACGTGTTGCAAACAGCAATATGCAGATTCTCAAGCGATTAGGGGCGAAACTATATTTCACAGGACCGCAGGAATGGTATGATCCGTCATTTGAAGCATACGGTACCTTCTCCTCAATTGACAAGCTGATTGATAAAGTTGATGTCATGATGCTGCTGAGAGTACAGCATGAAAGACACCAGGCCAGTGATAACCGTTTTTCGAAAAACACTTATCTTCGCAAACATGGCATCACATTTGAGAGAGAAGCCAGAATGAAACCGTCAGCCATCATTATGCATCCAGCTCCAGTCAACAGAGGTGTTGAGATAGAAAATAGTCTAGTGGAATGTAACCGTTCAAGAATTGTTACACAGATGGAAAACGGCGTGTATGCGCGAATAGCTATTATTGATTCGGTATTAAAACACAGATAAGGGGAGAGTGACAAACATGTCTTTACTGATAAAGAACGCCTCAATAATTAAGGATCAGCAGCAAACTCAATTAACAGATATTTATATTGAAAATGATGTGATTAAAGAACTGCACCCGTCGATTGAAAAAGAAGCGGATTCAATTATCGATGCCAAAGGTAACCTGGTCACACCCGGACTGATTGATGTGCATGTTCACTTAAGAGAGCCAGGCTATGAATACAAGGAAACGATTAAGACAGGCTCAGAGGCTGCTGCTAGAGGCGGTTTTACGACCATCTGTGCCATGCCAAACGTCAACCCTGAACCCGATACAGTTGAAAATCTGGATAGAATTCTGGATATTATTTCACAAGAGGCCTGTGTAAAAGTAAAGCAGTACGTGCCCATTACAAAAGGACTGACATCTGACGAACTGACCAGTCAGAAAGAACTGATGGAAGCCGGCGCCTTTGCTTTTACAAATGACGGGGTGGGGGTACAGACTGCTGGTACGATGTATAAGGCGATGCAGCAGGCAGCACGACTGGACGCGACAGTTGTTGCTCATACAGAAGATGATTCACTTCTTTTTGGAGGGGGTGTCATGCATGAAGGCTCAAGAAACAAGGAGCTGAATTTACCGGGTATGCTGCAGCTGACTGAATCCACTCAAATAGCAAGAGATGTGCTCCTGGCAGAAGAGACGGGCGTACACTACCATGTGTGTCATGTGTCTTCTAAAGAAAGTGTCCGAGTCATCAGAGAGGCAAAAAAGGCCGGCATTAACGTCACAGCTGAAGTGTCACCGCACCATTTGCTCTTATGTGAAGAAGATATTCCAGGCGACACGAGTCAGTATAAAATGAATCCGCCTCTTAGAGGGAGAGACGACCGGGAGGCCTTGCTTGCAGGCCTGCATGACGGGACTATCGATATGATTGCGACAGATCACGCCCCACACAGTGAGGCAGAAAAATCGGGTTCAATGATTGATTCACCATTCGGAATTGTCGGGAGCGAGACTGCCTTCTCTCTCTTGTACACCTATCTTGTTAAGGAGGGGAAAATGACACTGAAAAAGCTGATAGACAATTTGACTGTTCAGCCTGCCAGTGTGTTTAAACTTGCGGAAGGCAAGCTAGTGGAAGGGGCACCGGCAGACTTGGCCTGCTTTAATTTAGACAGTGAAACAGAGATCAGAAAAGAGGATTTCCGGTCCAAATCATTTAACACCCCCTTTCTTGGCTGGCAGGTTAAGGGAGCTACAGTATTTACAATAGTGGACGGACAAATTGTTTATCAGGAGGGTAAGAAATGAAGAAAAGACTGCTAGTTCTGGAAGACGGTTCTGTATTCAAAGGATACGGCTTTGGAGCCGAAAAAGAAACCATTGGAGAAGTAGTATTTAACACGGGTATGACTGGGTATCAGGAGTCAATAACTGACCAGTCCTATAACGGTCAGTTATTGACCTTCACTTTTCCTCTAATTGGAAATGCCGGAATTAATCGAGATGATTATGAATCAATTTTTCCTACGACAAAAGCTGTCATCGTTAAGGAATTTGCGAGGAGACCTTCCAACTGGAGAAGTCAGATGAATCTTGATGAATTTCTTAAAGAAAAAGATATCCCAGGACTGTCAGGGGTGGATACAAGGCGCCTGACAAGAGTGATAAGAGAACACGGAGCAATGAAAGCAATCTTAACTGATGATACACGCTCAATTGAGGCTATTACATATCAGCTGTCTCAAGCAAAGCTTCCTGTGAACCAGGTGGCCCAAGTATCCACAACACGCCCATACGTTAGTCCGCAGAATGGCCGGAAAGTGGTCGTAGTAGATTATGGCTTGAAACACAGCATTCTGCATGAGCTTAATAAAAGAGAGTGCCACGTAACTGTACTGCCGCATGACACGTCAGCTGAAACGATTTTGAATTTAAAACCGGACGGCGTGATGCTGACTAATGGTCCGGGAGACCCGAAAGACTTGCCTCAGGCTCATCAAATGGTAAGAGAGCTTCAAAAGCATGTGCCTATCTTCGGGATTTGTCTAGGGCATCAGCTGATTGCTCTAGCAAATGGTGCACAAACCTATAAGATGACCTTCGGACACAGAGGGTTCAACCATCCAGTAAGAGAGATTGCCACCGGTAAAATCGATTTTACATCTCAAAATCATGGCTACGCCGTGTCAGAAGAGTCAGTGAACAAGAAACAACTGACGATTACCCACATTGAAATAAATGACGGTACCGTTGAGGGTCTGAGACATAAACACTATCCAGTGTTCAGCGTTCAGTATCATCCCGATGCGGCGCCTGGTCCCCATGATGGAGCAGGACTATTTGATCAGTTTGTAGAATTAATGGATGCCTGGAAGGTGGAAAACAAAGATGCCTAAAAGAAGTGATATAAAAAAAATATTAGTTATCGGATCCGGTCCAATTATTATCGGTCAGGCTGCTGAGTTTGATTATGCGGGTACTCAAGCCTGTCTGGCCCTCAGAGAAGAAGGATACGAAGTTGTTCTGGTCAATTCCAATCCGGCGACAATTATGACGGATAAGGAAATTGCAGATAAAGTTTACATTGAGCCGCTGACATTGGAGTTTATTGAAAAAATACTGCGCAAAGAGCGTCCGGATGCGATACTACCTACATTGGGCGGTCAGATGGGATTAAACATGGCGATTCAGCTCGATGCGGCAGGCATACTGGAAGAACTGGATATTGAACTCCTTGGTACAACCTTATCAGCCATCAATCAGGCAGAAGATCGTGATCTGTTCCGTGAGCTGATGCGCGAACTGAACGAGCCTGTACCAGATAGCGATATTATCCATACGGTTGAGGAAGCTGTTGCTTTTGCAGACGAGATTGGCTACCCGCTGATTGTCAGGCCGGCTTTTACGATGGGCGGGACTGGCGGCGGCTTATGCGATACTGAAAATCAGCTGAGAGAGATTGTGGCAAATGGTATAAAGTTATCGCCCTCCAGTCAATGCCTTGTTGAACGAAGTATCGCTGGCTACAAAGAAATTGAGTATGAAGTGATGAGAGATCATGCAGATAATGCCATGGTTGTCTGTAATATGGAAAATATCGATCCAGTGGGTATTCACACTGGGGATTCGATTGTCATTGCGCCTAGTCAGACACTGACCGATAAAGAGTATCAGCTGCTAAGAGATGCTTCATTGAAAATCATACGCGCATTAAAAATAGAAGGAGGCTGTAATGTTCAGCTTGCTTTAGATCCTGATAGTTTTAATTATTACATCATTGAAGTCAATCCAAGAGTCAGCCGATCCTCAGCCTTGGCTAGTAAGGCCACAGGTTATCCGATTGCAAAGATGGCTGCCAAGATAGCTGTAGGTCTCACGCTGGATGAAATGAAGAATCCTGTAACGGAAACAACCTATGCTCAATTCGAGCCGGCCCTTGATTATGTCGTAGCCAAGATTCCCAGATGGCCTTTTGACAAGTTTGAGTCAGGCGACCGCACGTTAACGACACAGATGAAAGCAACTGGTGAAGTCATGGCAATTGGCCGAACAATTGAGGAGAGTCTTTTGAAAGCTGTCCGTTCACTGGAAATAGGAGTCAGTCATATAGCATTACCTGAATTAAAAACATTGGATGATGACCAGCTGATTGCAAAAACAGTAAAAGCCCAGGATGACCGTCTGTTTTATCTCATTGAAGCCATACGGAGAGGCTATCCGATTGAAGAACTGGCTGAGCTGACAAATATTGATCTCTTCTTTTTGGACAAGCTTTTGCATATTGTTGAAATTGAGCAGCAGTTAAAGCTGAATAAAGACAATGCCGACCAGCTGCTGTATGCCAAACAATACGGGTTTTCTGATGAAGCCATTGCAGGTTTATGGGAGACAACGGAAGAAGCTGTTTCATCTACTCGAGAGAACGTAGGCATACGACCTGTATTCAAGACAGTTGACACCTGTGCTGCTGAGTTTGAATCCTCTACGCCTTATTTTTACAGTACGTACGAAGAAGAACAGGAAAGTATCGTAACTGAGAAAGAGTCTATTCTTGTATTAGGCTCCGGACCCATACGCATCGGTCAAGGGGTCGAATTTGATTATGCGACGGTTCATTCTGTAAAGGCGATTCAGGAAGCCGGGTATGAAGCCATTATAATGAACAATAACCCGGAAACCGTATCCACTGACTTTTCGATTTCTGACAAACTCTATTTTGAACCTTTAACCGTAGAAGACGTGATGGCTGTCGTTAAGCATGAAAAACCAAAAGGCGTGATTGTCCAGTTTGGGGGCCAGACAGCTATCAATCTGGCTGGAGCTCTTGATACATTAGGTGTACCCATTCTTGGAACAACTGTAGAGGATCTGGACCGGGCAGAAAATAGAAATGCCTTTGAAAAAGCGTTGAAGGGAATAACTATTCCTCAGCCCGAAGGAAGCACGGCCACCACCGAAAAAGAAGCGCTCATTATTGCCGAGAGAATCGGTTACCCAGTACTTGTCCGTCCGAGCTATGTTTTAGGCGGCAGGGGTATGCAGATAGTTGACAACGCTAGAGATTTATCCCGATATATGACGGATGCCGTTAAAATTTCTTCAGACCATCCCGTTCTGATTGACCGTTATCTGATTGGAGAGGAAGTGGAAGTTGATGCCATCTGTGACGGAGAGCAGGTTCTGATTCCGGGTATTATGGAACATGTAGAACGTTCAGGTGTCCATTCTGGTGACTCCATGGCAGTCTATCCACCGCAGCATCTTTCTCAGAAAAAAATTGAGACTATTGTGGATTATACGCAAAAATTATGTATCGGTCTTAACTGCTTCGGCTTAATGAATATACAGTTCGTTGTTCATGAAGAGACGGTTTACGTTATTGAAGTGAATCCTCGGGCGAGCCGTACACTTCCATTCTTAAGTAAGGTAACCGGCATTCCTATGGCCCAGGTAGCCACTAAAGCCATTTTGGGAGAGTCAATAGCTGATCAGGGCTATCATGCAGGCTTGTATAAAACGCCTGAAATGGTTCATGTTAAAGCACCGGTATTCAGTTTTTCCAAGCTGACCAAAGTGGATGCAACTCTGGGGCCAGAAATGAAATCCACTGGTGAAGTCATGGGGAGTGATGCTACTTTGGAAAAAGCTTTATATAAAGCTTTTGAAGCAAGCGATATGCACCTGCCGGAACACGGGAAAGTACTCTTCACAGTCGCCGATGAAGATAAGCAGGAAGCCCTTGACTTGGCCAGACGGTTCCATGACATTGGCTACCTTTTAGTTGCCACAGAAGGAACGGCCGCGACTTTTAAACGTGCAGACATACCTGTTGAAGTTGTTCAGAAAGCTGGGGAAGGCAGGGAACAGACTATTTTAGACACTATTCACTCCAACGAGGTGGATCTGGTAGTTAATACAATGGGGAAAAATGTCGATGCCATGCGGGACGGCTTTTCCATTCGAAAGGCATCCATTGAAAAGGGTATCCCTTTGATGACCTCACTGGATACTGTCTCAGCCATTACAAGTGTACTCGAATCGAAAACATTTATGACTGCTGCTTTATAGTCAGCAGTAACGGATAAAATGGAGGGAATTAAATGACTCAGCTAAACGTATCTTTACCAGGATTAAACATGTCGAATCCTATCATGCCGGCAAGCGGCACATTTGGTTTTGGTGAACTTTACCAGGATTTATATGATTACAATACTCTTGGCGCTTTAGTATTGAAATCGACAACGAAACAGGCGCGGAACGGAAATGAAGGCCCCAGGTATTATCAGACTACACATGGGGCACTGAACGCAGTAGGCCTTAAAAATCCTGGAGTAGATGCGGTGGTTGCCGATAAGCTCCCTCAGCTGGCAGGATACGGGACACCGGTAATCGGCAGCGTGGCTGGTGAAACTGAAGAGGAATTTGTAGAAGTAGCGGAGAAATTAAGTGAATCTGCTGTCATTAGTGCTCTGGAGCTGAATCTCTCTTGTCCGAATGTTAAAGAAGGCGGCCTGACGTTCGGCGTTGATCCTAAAAGTGTTGAACGCATCACGAGGGAAGTTAAACAAGCTGTTAATCTGCCGGTTTATGTGAAGCTGACACCCAATGTCACAGATATTGTAGAAATCGCCAAAGCGGCCGAAGCCGGGGGAGCGGACGGTCTCAGTCTGATTAATACAGTGTTAAGCATGACAATTGATGTGGAGAGCAGAAAGCCGGTTCTTGGAAACACGATGGGGGGGCTGTCTGGGGGAGGAATTTTCCCTATAGCACTTCGCATGGTATACCAGGTATCACAAAGGGTAGACATTCCCATTATTGGAATAGGGGGTGTCCAGTCAGCTGATGACGTGATTCAGATGCTGCTTGCTGGCGCTTCTGCAGTAGCGGTTGGCACGGCAAGCTATAAGAACCCACTTGTGATGACTGACATCATAGCTGACTTGCCACAACGGATGGAAGAATTGAACATACCTTCCATCGAAGAGCTTATCCAAGAAGTGAAAGAAGGTAGAGTAAATGGATAAGAAACCAATTGTCGCACTTGATTTTTCAACAAAAGACGAAGTCGTTAACTTTATAAAACTGTTTCCTGATGAGCAGCTGAATTTAAAAGTGGGAATGGAACTGTTTTATCAGCAGGGCCCTGAAATGATTTATTTACTCAAAGAAGCAGGGCACGATGTATTTCTGGATATCAAACTGCACGATATCCCAACCACTGTCAGAAAAGCGATGACGGGCATTGCCGCATTAGGAGTCGATATGATTAACATGCATGCTGCAGGTGGTCTGGAGATGATGAAGGCAGCCAGAGAAGGACTGGAAAAAGGAGCTGAGCCCGGTCGGAAACGGCCCCTTCTGATAGCCGTCACACAATTGACATCAACGTCAGAAGAAATGCTCAAACATGAGCAGCATACTACTGACAGTATGGAAGAGAGTGTACTTCATTACGCCGAACTGGCGCGTGACGCTCAGGCAGATGGTGTGGTATGCTCTACATATGAAGCAGAGAATATCAGAAAATGGCTGGGGGAGTCTTTTCTATGTGTCACACCGGGCATTCGTCTGAATCCAAAAGCGAGTCATGACCAGAAGCGTGTGGCAACTCCAGCGAGAGCTCGCGAACTTGGCTCCACCCATATAGTAGTTGGACGAGCCATCACTCAGGCTTCTGATTCAGTTCAGGCTTACCTGGAAGTTTTGCGTCAATGGAAAGGGGAATAGAGAAATGAAACGGAGAGAATTTATAGCAAGTGAATTGTTAAGAATCGGTGCAGTCAATATAAGACCGAAAAACCCGTATACTTGGACAAGTGGGCTGAAAAGTCCTATTTACTGTGATAACAGATTAACGATGAGTTTTCCGGAGGTAAGAAATCAGATTATTACAGACCTTGTCGATACCATCCGGACACACTATCCTAAGGTTGAAGTTATAGCCGGAACGGCGACAGCAGGTATCCCCCATGCCGCCTGGGTGGCAGACAGATTGAATTTGCCCATGGTTTACATCCGGAGTGAAGCAAAAAAACACGGGACCGGAAAACAAATTGAAGGGAAGTTTGAAGCCGGTTCAAAAATTGTCGTGATAGAAGATCTTATTTCTACAGGACAAAGTGTGATAGATGCAGTGAATGCGGCAAAAGGAGAAGGGGCAGATGTACTGGGTGTTGCGGCCATTTTTACCTATGAACTGCCTTTAGGAAAGAGTGCGTTTGCTGATTTGACTATTGATTATCAGACCGTTACGGATTATTCGAGTCTGGTACAAGCTGCCTTGTCTTCCGGACATATTGAACCGGAAGACTTGACTGCTTTAGAAAAATGGAAAGACAGTCCCGAAAGTTGGTCCTGAGACTTGATTTTTACTGAATAATCCTGTACCATTTAAACAGTGCTAGAGGGATTTAGCATAAGACCTTTACTTGGTTTGTCGCTTCACCAGCGCTTACTCAGTAACAGGAGTCACACTAAGGAAAGAGGTGGAAAAAATGGCAGTATCAAAAGAAGAAAAACAACAGATTATCACTGATTACGCACGTCACGAAGGAGACACTGGTTCTCCAGAAGTGCAAATTGCAGTATTAACTGCTGAAATCAACGAGTTGAATGAACACGCTAAGACACACAAAAAAGATTTTCATTCAATGCGTGGACTAATGAAAAAAATTGGTCACCGTCGTAACCTTTTAGCTTATTTACGTAACAAAGATATTACACGTTACCGTGAATTGATTAAAAGACTTGGTTTACGTCGTTAATTCGGTTAAACGTCTTTGTCTTTTCGAGCATGCGTATGCTTGAGAAAACAGAAGTCTTTACCCGTTAAACTAGACTATTTAAAGCGGGATTCCTAGGAATCTCGCTTTCTTTATAATAAACACTTCAGGAGCTTAATTGTCTACTATACAAACGCGAGAAGTTCAGTTATGAACTGCTGGCCTTTGTTTAGTAGGTTGAGCTCACTGAAAACAAAGGAGAATACCATGTCAAACAAACAAGTTTTCACAACTCAATTAGGTGGAAGAACACTGACAGCTGAGATTGGACAAATGGCGAAGCAGGCAAATGGTGCTGCGCTGATAAGATATGAAGATACTGTTGTCCTTTCAACTGCCGTTGGAAGCAAGAAACCAAGCAGCATGCCTTTCTTTCCACTGATGGTCGTATACGAAGAAAAAATGTACTCAGTCGGTAAAATACCGGGAGGCTTTATTAAACGTGAAGGAAGACCGTCAGAGAACGCTACGTTAACGGCACGTCTGATTGACCGTCCGCTTCGTCCAATGTTTGCTGAGGGCTTCAGAAATGATGTTCAGATTTTCAACACGGTTATGTCCGTGGATCCGGATAACTCACCAGAAATGTCAGCAATGTTCGGCTCTTCTTTAGCTCTGTGTATTTCAGACATTCCGTTTAACGGACCGATTGCTGGTGTGAATGTTGGTCGTGTAGACGGCGAATTTATTATTAACCCGACTGAAGAGCAGACTGAACAGTCAGACATTGAATTGACTGTAGCTGGAACCAAAGAAGCCATTAACATGGTTGAGAGTGGTGCAGATCAGGTATCTGAGGAAGATATGCTTGAAGCCCTTCTATTCGGACACGAAGCCATCAAAGAACTGTGTGCGTTCCAGGAAGAAATTGTTAAAGCTGTTGGACAGGAAAAAATGGAAGTAACCCTTCTGTTACCTAAAGAAGAATTGAAACAGGAAGTTGTATCTAAGTACAACGATCAGATGAAAGAAGCCATTCAGACATTTGATAAACAGGAAAGAGCTGAAAAAACAAGTGCATTGAAGCAGTCCATTATTGAATCTTATGAAGACGAACACCAGGATTCTCCGGATTTAGCTGAAGTCGTTAAAGACGTGAAGTCTATAGTAGACGGTATGGAGAAAGACGAAGTCCGTCGTTTAATTACGGAAGAAAACACTCGTCCAGATGGCCGTAAAGTGGATGAAATTCGTTCACTTGATTCAGAAGTTGGCCTGTTGCCACGTGTGCATGGCTCTGGTCTCTTTACCCGAGGACAGACGCAGGCTTTAACAGTAGCCACACTAGGACCATTGAATGAACACCAGATTATCGATGGATTAGGCAGTGAAGACAGTAAGAGATTTATCCATCACTACAACTTCCCGCAGTTCTCAGTTGGAGAAACAGGGCCTGTTAGAGGACCTGGTCGCCGTGAGATTGGTCATGGGGCACTCGGTGAACGTGCATTATCTTATATTATTCCAGATGAAGAAAAATTCCCATACACTATCCGACTAGTATCTGAAGTATTGGAATCAAACGGTTCTTCTTCTCAGGCCAGTATTTCTGCTGGGTCTTTGGCGTTAATGGATGCCGGTGTGCCGATTAAAGCACCTGTCGGCGGTATTGCAATGGGACTGGTTATGGAAGGGGACAACTATACTGTCCTAACTGATATTCAGGGACTGGAAGATCATCTGGGAGACATGGACTTCAAAGTTGCCGGAACACGTGAAGGAATCACGGCTCTTCAAATGGATATTAAGATTGAAGGAATAACGAAAGAAATTCTGGAAGAAGCTCTTGTACAGGCCAAGCAGGCTCGTTTGGAGATTATCGATAATCTTCAGAGTGCTTTGAGCGAACCGCGTAAGGAACTTAGCCAGTATGC
The DNA here is from genome assembly GCF_054784355.1 of Alkalibacterium psychrotolerans. Lineage (NCBI taxonomy): Bacteria > Bacillati > Bacillota > Bacilli > Lactobacillales > Carnobacteriaceae > Alkalibacterium > Alkalibacterium psychrotolerans. The sequence goes on from NZ_BAAGPH010000001.1 coordinate 12,235, forward strand.
TCCTAAGATTGAATCAATCAAAATCAAGCCTGATCAGATTAAAGTTGTCATCGGTAAAGGTGGCGAAACAATCAACAGCATCATAGATGAAACAAATGTCAAAATCGATATCGATGAAGAAGGTAATGTTTCAATCTACGGACAGGATGCTGAAGGAATCAAGCGTGCGATTGAAATTATCGAAGAACTGACTGAAGAAGTCGAAGTCGGAAAGATTTATACAGGTACAATTAAACGTATAGAAAAATTTGGTGCATTTGTTGAGATAATCAAAGGTACAGATGGTCTAGTTCATGTATCTGAATTATCAGACAAGTACATTAAAGACGTAGCCAAAGAATTTTCTGTTGGTGATACGCTGGACGTTAAAGTTACTGAAATTGACGACAGAGGACGCGTAAATCTTTCGCGTAAAGCCGTCTTAAACGGTAATGATAATGCCGAGCAGGAATAACAGTTAAATATTTAATCCCCTTAGTTCAGACGATTGCCGAACTAAGGGGATTTTTAGTTAAATATATGAATGTATGCCGCGAATAGAAAAGTCAAGGGTTCTTAAGGGCGTCAGCTTTGCTTCATCATTGTACTGGACAACCAACTCACCTGAGGCGTTGATGTCTCGTACATGAGCCAAACGAGAACTCTCACCGCTTCTTACAACTATTTCTTTACCTAGCATGACTGAAGCCTCTTTGCATAAGCGAATAAAGTCTGAACTGTCATTTTTCAACTGCCAGCTGCGATAAAATGTGTCAAAAGAGCTGAGAAAATCGCTAATGAGATGATTTGGATCAATGTGTTTTTGAGTTTCAATCAGCAGAGAGGTTGCCTTGTCAGAGAGCGCAGGGTTTATGTCATCTGCAGCTAAAGAGGTATTAATACCGACCCCTACTACAACCCCCTCTAAATCTGAGCCACAGTAAGAGGTTTCGGTCAATATGCCTGCGAGTTTCTTACCGTCCACAATAACATCATTTGGCCATTTGATTTGAGCAGAAACATAGGGAGCTAGTGCCTGTACGAGAGCCGCCGCTGCTAATTGAGTAAAGAGAACAGTCTGCTCACCAGACATGTCAGGTTTTAGAACTAAAGACAATGTCACTGCAGAACCGATAGGAGATTGCCATTCTCGACCTAATCGGCCTTTACCTTTATATTGGTAATCAGTTAATAGAACCGTCCGATCTGAAAGTTCTGATAGATTTTTGAGGGCTTCAGTATTGGTTGATTCAATACGAGGGTAAAAGAGCGTCGTATATAAAAAATTTCGTTCTTTAAGCTTTGCCTTTACTATGGACTGACTAATCATGGGAGTAGATAAGGCGACAGTGGATTCAGTAACCTCCAGCGGGTAGCCTAAATCAATGAGTTCATGAAGCATTTCGCAAATGTCCGACGTTGAAAGCGACAGTTCATCAGCAAAGTTGCTAATGGGGTAAGGGGTTGAATTATTCAGTTTTATCATTTCCAATAGTTTAGTTTGGGACAACACAGTAACCTCCAGATATATAAGTTCAGCTAGAGCCAGTATACCGGATAAGTAGGCATTTGCCTATATCTGTGCTATACTAAATGAAGTAAACTAATGAACGGATAGTTACATAGGTGAAAAATACTATAAATAAAATGCTTTAAAAAAGCGTATTAGAGGTGGAAAAATAGTGAGTAATATTAAGATTATTCCTCTTGGAGGAGTAAGAGAGAACGGAAAAAACTTATATGTCATAGAATCTGGTGACGATATATTCGTTTTGGACTGCGGGCTGATTTATCCAGAGGATGAACTGTTTGGAATCGATGCAGTTATACCAGATTTCACATATCTGGAGGAAAATAAAGACAGAATAGCCGGTGTATTTCTAACACACGGACACGAAGATGCCATTGGCGCGCTGCCATACTTCTTGGATACATTCCAGGTGCCAGTATTTGGTTCGGAACTAACGATAGCATTGGCCAAGCTTTTTGTGGAAAAATCAAGTTTCAATCCTTCATTTGAAGATTTTCATGTTATAGATGAACACACTGAAATTGACTTTAATGGGACATCCGTCAAGTTTTTCCGTACAACCCATACAATCCCGGACTCCATGGGAATAGCCGTGCACACATCGGAAGGTAACATCGTGTACACAGGGAACTTTAAGTTTGATCAAAGTGCTCAGGATATGTATCATACTGACTTGTCTCAGCTCGCCGATTTAGGTAAAGAGGGCGTCTTAGCTGTTTTAAGTGATTCAGGAGAAGCTGAAAGTATCGCTGAAAACGTTTCGGAAAAGAAAGTACAGGAAGAAGTGCTCGATATTTTCCAGGAAACGAGCAGTCGCATCATCGTCGCTGCAGTTGCCAGCAACATTTTAAGAATTCAGCAAGTCTTAAATGCTGCACACCGGTCAGGTAGAAAGGTCTTCATTACAGGTAAAAATCTGGAAGATATTCTGACTACTGCAATGGAACTGGATAAGCTGACTTTGCCGGATGACAATTTGATTGTTCCCGTTGATACAATTGAGAAGTATGACGATAATGAAATTCTTATTTTAGAAACGGGTTCAGCTGGTGAACCAATTAAGACGCTGAACAGAATGGCCACTCAAAACCATGATCAGGTTAATATAAAAGATGGCGACCTTGTCTTCATAGCAACAAGCCCTTCGACAGCAATGGAAGTTATGGTAGCTGAAACGGAGAATTTAATTTATAGAGCTGGGGCAACAGTTATAAAACTATCCGGCAATCTAAAAGCCTCCGGCCACGCCACACCGAACGATCTGCAGCTATTAATCAATCTGTTGAAACCGACTTATTTCATACCAATTCAGGGAGAATACCGTATGCTGGCCGCTCATGCTGCTTTGGCTAATGAGACCGGCATTCCTTACCCAAATATCTTTATTTTAAGTAATGGAGATGTTGTGAGTTATTCAAAAGGTAAAATGAAACAAAGCGGTCAAGTTCCAGCTGATAATACTTTAATTGATGGCATTGGTATTGGAGATATTGGAAACATCGTTTTGAGAGACAGACGACTTCTATCAGAAGACGGTATTTTTGTAGCTGTTGTAACAATCGATAGAAAGAAACAGAAAATTGTTTCTGATCCGCATATCGTTACTCGTGGTTTTGTCTTCGTTAAAGAAAGCCAGGATCTTATTAATGAGTCGACAGATATTGTCAGAAACATTGTGAAGAAGAATTTGAAACACAATGACTTTGATTGGGGATCTATCAAACAGGATATACGGGAAGGCTTGAATACTCATTTATTCAGAAAAACGAAGAGACGACCGATTATTCTACCAGTTATCATGGAAGTCAATCAAAATAGACGTTTTAAAAATAAAATTTCATGGTATTATTGTTAACAGATACTGTACTAGGGGAGTCAATGTGATTGGCTGAGAGTGAACTTGAAGTTCAGACCCTTTGAACCTGTACGTTCATGCGTGCGTAGGAAGAGTACTTAATTTTAGACAATAATGCAAGGCTTTTTAGCCTGCTCTCAGTATGTCTTTCACACTCCTCCCTAGTTCAGTTGAAAACTAGAGGAGGAGTTTTTTTATGCAAAATAAGCAATTGAGAATATATTTAGAGGGAACATTATTTGCTGCTTTGGCAATGGTTCTATCATGGATACCCTCAGGAATTGGATCATCCTACAGTGTGTCACTCGGTATGATACCCTTGACCTTTTACGCTATCAGACGCGGCTTGAAACCTGGCATATTTGCCGGCTTTTTATGGGGAGCACTGCATTTTGTAACCGGATCAGTGTATATGCTGAATGTCTATCAGGTTATTATCGAATACACAATTACGTATGCGAGTATTGGACTGGCCGGATTTTATTCGAAAGAAATTATCAGTAACATTCAGTCGAATGCTAGCAGAAAAGTATCTGTTTATTTGATTCTTGCAGTATTCGCGGGTGCACTGGGCCGGTATTTCTGGCATTTTATTGCCGGCTGGATATTCTGGGGTGACTATGCACTCTGGGGATTTAATGCCTTTGCTTTTTCACTGGTGATGAACGGCTTGAGCATGGTTTCGACAGCAATTGTGACAATAATTGTTCTCCTTATGCTCTACAAACGTTCACCGCTTGTCTTTATCCCTAAAACTAAATAGCTGTTTTGATTAAACTTAGTGGACAGATTGACAAAAGCTAATGTAAACTTAAAGAAATAATCCTCGATGGGGTAAGGAAGGTAGTCATGTCAATTTTAAGTTCACTATTCTGGGGGTTTATTTTCTTAAACTCGGCATTAGCCGTCTTCACTGTGTTTAGAGAAAAGGAAAGAGACATAGCGGCCATCTGGGCCTGGTTACTGGTCATCACCATGCTGCCAGTATTTGGCTTTATCATTTATCTGTTCTTAGGCAGAAAAATTTCTCGTGAATCAATTTTTGATCTTCAGAGTCAGGAAAAAATTGGCTTGCCGCAGTTAGTCGAGTCTCAGAAAAAACTGATAGAATCCGAAAACCTTGATGTCCCAGAGTCAGCTTACCAGGACAAGACGTTTGAAATGGTTCGTTTATTCCTGGAGAGTAATGATGCCGTCTTGACAAAAGGCAACAAAGTGGAGATCATCTCGGACGGAGAAGACAAATTTGAAAGATTGATTAGGGATATAGAGAAAGCGGAGCACCATATTCACGTCACGTACTATATTTTCAGAGGCGATGACATCGGTCTGAGGTTATTGAATGCGCTCGAAGAAAGAGCGAAACAGGGGGTTGAAGTAAAAGTCCTGTACGATCCGGTTGGAGCTAGAGTACTGGGCAAACATTTCTTTGATCGACTAAGGACTTGTGGTGGAGAAGCGGAGCCGTTTTTCGGGTCTCGTTTTTTCCTGATTAACTTACGCCTCAATTATCGAAATCACCGGAAAATTGTCGTCATTGATGGAACCGTTGGCTATACTGGCGGATTCAACGTTGGCGATGACTACTTAGGCTTGTATGAAGACATGGGCTACTGGAGAGATACGCATTTGAGAATTGAAGGAAATGGGGTTCTGTCTCTTCAAACACGTTTCTTGATGGACTGGAATGCTTCTGCCAAAGACAGAACCGTTGAATACAAAGAATCATACTTCCCGTTTTCTTCATTAAAAGGATCAACGGATATGCAGATAGTGTCCAGTGGTCCAGATGATGAAGTACACGCCATCAAAAAGGGCTTTATCAAGATGATTAGTATGGCCAAGGAGACTGTGTTAATTCAGACACCCTACTTTATTCCAGACGAAGCCTTAATGGAAACAATCAAGGTAGCTATTTTATCAGGTATTGATGTAAAGGTCATGATTCCCAATAAACCGGATCATCCCTTTATCTACCGAGCCACGCTTAGTTACGCAGAAGAACTGATTAGAAGTGGTGCAGAGGTTTATATTTATGACAAAGGCTTCCTGCATTCAAAAGCTATCGTAATAGATGGAGAAATCGTATCCATAGGAACAGCTAACTTTGATATTCGAAGTTTCAAACTTAATTTTGAAGTAAACGCCTTTATTTATGACCGTTATCTGGCTAAGAAACAAGTGGAATTATTTAAGAAAGATTTGCACGATTCTTACAGTCTGACAAAAGAAATGATTGCGGATTATTCTAAATGGGAAATATTCAAGCAGCAGTTCAGTCGACTCTTTTCTCCAATTCTATAAGAAAGTCGAATAGTTTGCGGCAGGTGGACGACGGGGTGCTTAGGCATCGGCAGTCGTCCATTTCTTCTTACATAGTTGTTTGTCGGAAAACTTGGTCTTACCACATGAAGTGTGAAAAAAGCTGAAAACTCACCGATTTTTCTTTATCAATCGGTTTAAATAAAACAACCTAAAAAGGAGAAGCGCATGAGAATAGTTTTGGCTATCGTAATCGGAATCGTAATACTCAACACAGGGCTGGCATATTACATAGTATTCAGTGAAGACAGGCGCGATACGGCTGCAAGCTGGGCTTGGCTGCTTGCGCTGATATTGTTTCCCGGATTCGGAATAGTTGCATTCTGTTCTTTGGAAGAAAATTGTCTCGCATCTCTATTTTTGATCAGAAAATTCTGGAAGACACGGGCTCATCACAACTTGTAGCAAAACAGAAAAAGCTGATAAAAACAGAGAGTCTTTCTGTGCCGGAGACTGTAAATCAAGGAAAGCCATATGATCTAATTAGTCTGCTAATGGAAAGCAATCAGGCTCCATTGACCAAAGGAAACAACCTCTCGATTATTGATGACGGTGAAGATAAAATGAACCAGCTGATTAGAGATATCAGAGCAGCAAAGCATCATATTCACATGATTTATTTCATCTTTCGAATGGATGATGTCGGCATTAAGGTTCTGCAGGCTTTAGAAGAAAGAGCTGCACAGGGCGTTAAAGTTAAACTGCTATACGAACCTGCCGGAGCAAGAGCTATGAGAAAAGGTTTTATTGATCGTCTGCAAAGTCTGGGAGGAGTGGCTGAGCCGTTTTTTGCTTCTGGACTGATTCCAGTCAACTTCAGGACTAACTTTAGAATGCACCGTAAAATTGCTGTACTGGACGGCAAGATTGGGTATACTGGTGGATTTAATATAGGTGATGATTATCTGGGGCTGTATGAGAATATGGGATACTGGAGAGACACCCATCTTAGAATCGAAGGAAATGCAGTAAAAACATTGCAGAGTCGCTTTTTCATGGACTGGAATGCCGCAGTCAGTTACCACACACTGGCTTATTCTGACAGCTATTTCCCGGATAGTTCAGGAATAGGAGAAAGTCATATTCAAATCGTGTCCAGCGGACCGGACGATACTTCTGAGGCGATAAAAAAAGGCTTTATCAAAATGATCAGTATGGCGAAAAAATCAATCTATATTCAGACCCCGTATTTTATCCCGGATGAGGGATTGATGGAGGCCATAAAAATAGCAATAATGTCTGGCGTTGATGTTAAAGTGATGATTCCAAACAAGCCTGACCATCCCCTGATATATCGTGCCACGTTGAGTTTTGTAGGGGAACTCATAGAGCTAGGTGCACAGGTCCTAGTCTATGATAAGGGCTTTATGCACTCCAAGACACTTGTCATTGATGAAGAACTGCTGTCTATTGGTACGGCTAATTTTGACATTAGAAGCTTTCGCCTGAATTTTGAAATAACTGCTTTTATCTATGACAAACAGCAGGCACAGAAACAGGTTGAATTGTTTAATAAAGATTCTGACCATTCACACAATCTGACTATGCAGATGATTAAAAGTATCGGTAAAAAGGAGAAAATGAGAAGGCAGATCAGCAGACTTTTTTCTCCTATATTATAACTAACTTATAAGCTGCACGGCTCTATTGAAGATAACGATTATCTCTAATAGGAACGTGCAGCTTTCACATTTAAAGGAATAAAAGACGACAAAAATAATAATATATGCATTTTAATGTAAGCCTATTCATTCTTGCTCTGATGCTTCAGGCTGGCGTATTTCTAACCATTTGCATTTACGTAATCTTTCTGTAATAATAATAGAGTACTTAAAAAATGCATCTTTATGTAAGTTTGATTGCATGTAGTTGCTAAAAGAAACTAAAAGCATACCAATTAACAGAGGTCAATGCTAATGCTACAAAACATATATATATCTTATGAATTGAGTCTGTATGGATGAAATTAGGTGGAGCAAGTCCACTTTTATTATTATCATGCAGTATTTTTTATGAGTAAGACTAAGAGACGTATCACCACTAATAGATAGAACAGTAAAGGAGAAGAGAATATGATTGAATTTAAAAATGTATCAAAAGTTTATGAAGATGGAACGAAGGCAGTTGATGATATTTCTTTAACAGTTAATAAGGGTGAATTTGTCGTCCTTATTGGAACTTCTGGAAGTGGTAAGACAACAACTATGCGAATGATTAACCGCATGATTGACTCAACATCTGGAGAAATCTTAATTGATGGAAAGAATATTAAAGATGAAAATGCAGTCGAATTGAGACGAAAGATTGGTTATGTTATACAGCAAACCGGTTTAATGCCGCATATGACTGTGTACGAAAATATTGTTATGGTGCCCAAACTGCTTAAATGGGAAAAGGAGAAAATGCGTGAGACAGCTGAGCGCCTTCTCGAAAAAGTGGATATGGGGACAGAATTTCTGGACCGCTACCCTCAGGAACTTTCAGGTGGCCAGCAGCAGCGTATAGGTGTTATTAGGGCGCTTGCCGCTAATCAGGATATTATCCTTATGGATGAGCCGTTCGGCGCGCTGGACCCGATTACGCGAGACGCTCTACAGGAGCTGGTTAAACACCTTCAGGAAGAAATGGGACGCACTGTAGTCTTTGTAACGCACGATATAGATGAAGCGCTGAAACTGGCAGATAAGATAGCCATCATGTCTGAAGGCAAAATCATTCAATATGACACACCTGATAATATACTGGCTAACCCCGCAAACGAATTTGTCGAAAGCTTCCTTGGCGAAGACCGACTGCAGCAGCGTTCAACTATGCAGACAGTGGATCAGGTTATGGTTAAAAAACCAATTACTGTTACCTATGACATGACACTGGGGGATGCTATTCGAGTCATGCGGGATAATAGAGTAGATACTTTATTTGTAACGGATAGTGACTATGTGCTGCAGGGTGTTGTCGATTTCGAAGCAATCAATAAAAATCGACAGAAAGCATTGACTGTTCAGGAAATTATGAAATACGTTTATTACGTCAAATCAGGAACATTATTAAGCAGTGTAGCCGATAAAATGCTCAAGCGTGGATATAAGAATATTCCGGTGGTTAATGAAGACGGCAAACTGGAAGGACTCGTCACCAGAGCCTCTTTAGTCGATATTGTATTTGATACAATCTGGGGCGATGATGAAGAGGTCGAAAGCATTCCTCTTGAGAAGACAGAACTGAAAGAAACTGAATAGGAGGAAAGATAATGGTAGAGTTTTTAAACAATAATGGCTCTCAAATGATGCGGTTAATCTGGGAACATTTATATATTTCACTTACTGCATTAGGGCTGGGTGTCATTGTGGCTGTACCGCTGGGTATAGCTCTGACACGTACGAATAAAATTGCTACAGTCGTTATAGGTTTAGCTTCTATTTTACAGACAGTGCCTTCTTTGGCTCTGCTGGCACTGATGATTCCTTTTTTTGGAGTGGGTCCGGTTCCGGCAATAATAGCATTGTTCATATACTCGCTGCTGCCAATTTTGAGAAACACGTATACGGGTATGAAAGGTGTCAATCCCTCACTAGTCGATGCAGCAAAAGGGATGGGAATGACTGAGATGCAGCTGGTTAAGAAGGTTGAACTGCCACAGGCTGCACCAGTTATTATGGCAGGTATTCGTCTTTCTGGTACTTACGTTATTGCCTGGGCAGCACTGGCATCCTTTATCGGTGCAGGTGGATTAGGAGACTTTATATTTAACGGTCTTAACCTATTTATTCCCGAACTGATTATAGGGGGAACAATTCCTGTTACTATTCTAGCATTAGCGGTAGATTTTGGATTGGGGAGACTGGAAAAAATGGTTACCCCAAGAAATCAACTGGCAGACTAAGAGAAGGGCTGATATAAAATGAATGTAAAAAATAAAATGAAAATAGCCGCTCTGTCAACAACTGCGGTTTTCACCACAGCATGTTCTCTGCCTGGCTTAGGAGCAGGGGTGGCTGAAGAAGGGAATATAACCATCGCAACCCAATCGTCTACCGAGATGGTCATTCTTGGCTATATTGTTCAGGGAATGGTCAATCACTACTCAGAAATCAGTGCAGATGTTATTCAGAACCTTGGATCGTCGACTATGGTTAATCAGGCACTTGTTCAGGGAGACGCAGATGTTGCTGCAGCAAGCTATACGGGTACAGCCTTAACAGGTGAATTAGGAATGGATCCAATTACTGATCCCGATGAGGCTAGAGCGGCAGTAACAGAAGGCTTTAAAGAACAGTACAACATCAAGTACTACCCATCATATGGTTTTGAAAATACCTATGCTTTTCTAGTTACACGCGATCTCGCTGAGGAAAACAATCTGGAGACTATCAGCGATTTAGGACCTATAGCTGATGATTTGGTAGCTGGGGTTGACAATTCCTGGATGGAACGAGAAGGCGATGGCTACCGGGCGTTCCTGCAGACATACGAATTTGATTTTGACACAGTTTATCCAATGGAAATCGGACTGGTTTATGATGCAGTCCAGTCTGGAAATATGGATGTTGTATTAGGTTATTCAACTGACGGCAGAATTGCCAGCTATGACCTGGTATTTCTGGAAGATGATTTGAATTTCTTCCCGCCTTATGATGCCAGCCCATCAGCTTTGTACGAAACTATCGAAGAGTTTCCTTTGCTGGATGAGATATTACTGAAAATGGAAGGCATCATTGATACGGAAGTGATGCAGGAAATGAACTTTATCTCAGATGAGTATTTAATCGAACCTGCGACTGTGGCACGTGAATTTTTAGAAGCGAATAATTACTTTGAAGACAGCGAACCATATCTCGAACCAGTAGGGGGGAAATAGAATGCTTAATATAGAGGGTTTAGAAGAATTAACTCAAATGAACATGCTTCAGCAGCTGGTATATTATGTACAGCAGAACACGCCCTACTTGTGGGAACAGTTTGTTCGTCACTTTCTGATTTCCATATATGGCGTTCTCTTCGCTGCAATAGTGGCCATACCGCTTGGTTTTTATATTGCCCGTCATAGTAAATTGGCAGACTGGGTAGTGGGCGCAGCGAATGTCATTCAGACTATTCCATCACTTGCGATGTTGTCCATCTTGATGCTTGGCTTTGGTATTGGAGTCAATACAGTCATTGTTACTGTATTTCTGTATTCTTTATTGCCGATTGTCAAGAACACGTATGCTGGTGTTAAAAATGTCGACCACGCACTCATGGATGCCGGAAAAGGGATGGGTATGACAAGATGGCAGCTCACTTACAAAGTTGAACTGCCTATGGCCCTATCCGTTATCATGGCAGGACTCAGAAATGCCTTGGTTGTTGCCATTGGTGTAACAGCTATTGGTACATTTATCGGAGCCGGTGGACTAGGGGATATTATCCAAAGAGGGGTGAATGCTTCTCAAGGAGGAGCAATTATTCTTGCCGGAGCCATACCGACAGCTTTAATGGCTATCATAGCCGATTTAGTTCTGGCCTGGCTGGAAAAAAGGCTGGACCCGTCAAGTCATAGAAGGAAATAGAAAAAACTCTTCAGGATTAATCCTGAAGAGTTTTTTTAGGCTAATCTGACATGTCTGATGTCTTTAGCATTTAATAGAAAAGTCGTACGATTGGATAAGGTTTTTAATATAATTTGAGTGGAATAGGGAGAAAATTCTGCTGTTCCCATGTATTCGTTAATCTGCTGAGAATGAGTGGTAGGGTTAACTTGTATGATAATTTTTTTCTTGTGTTTGACGGCCTGTTTAAGAAAGATTTGAAGCTGCTCCTTAGGCATTTGAGGCTGGACTCGAGAAAACTCTGTGAATAAAGAGCCATATCCTTTTTTAAACACCTGAAGTATACTTTGTTTTTCACTCGCTAATTTACTCATGTTTGCCTCCCCGAACATATGTTACCTTTATTATACCGAACGAACATTCATTCGTCAAATAGTTTTAAAAAACTTATCGATTGTATTTCTATTTCAGTATGTAATAAGTATAATAAGAGAGTAATCATGAAAAGGAGTGGGAGATACATGGACTATCAGTTAATTACAGATTCTTGTAGTGATTTACCATTAGAACTAGTAGAAAAGTATAATTTAGATATTATAAACTTTACTATTAATATAAGCGGAGAAGATCTTGTTGATGATATGGGAAAGACCTTCAATAAAACGTCTTTTTTCCAGCGTTTAAAAAACGGAGAATCAGCGACCACTTCCCAGGTCAATGTTCACGCCTATATTGAAAAGTTCAAGCAATATGTTGATCAAGGCATACCGGCAGTCTATCTGGCTTTTTCATCAGCTCTGACAGGGTCGTTTAATAATGCGCTGCAGGCAAAAAGCATACTGGAAGACGAGTACGATCATGTCGATTTAACTATTATCGACACAAAAGCGGCTAGTCTAGGAGAAGGGCTGCTTATTTATGAGGCAGCTGTACGAAAAGAACAAGGCTATACGAAAGACGAATTGATTCAGTGGGTTGAAGACAACAAACTAAACTATCACTCCTGGGTCACAGTGGATGATATCAAGCACCTTCAACGGGGAGGGCGGATATCCGCTACAGCAGCTACAGTCGGGTCATTACTCAATGTCAAGCCCATCATTGTCATGAACCCTGAAGGCAAACTCGTTCCAGTAGCAAAAGTACGGGGGCGCAAGAAATCCATTAATTACCTGATTGACCAGACAGTCAAGAATATTAAAGAAGAAGCTAAGCACCCAGTCTTTATCGGACACGTTGGTGTGCCGGAAGAAGCAGAATATATCAAGGAACAGCTCCAGGAGAGAATTGAAGCACCTGAAATTATCGTATCAAGCTATGGTCCGACTGTAGCGGCGCATACCGGATTCGGATCCTTGGCAGTATTCAGTTACAGTGATAAAAGAGAGTAATGTCAACGGCTGTCTTCTGATAGACGAGCTATTCTGCAGAGATATTCAAGTTGACACTAATTTTAAGAGTGTGCTATTATAAATCTTGTTAGTATATCAATTATAGAAATACGGTTGGGCGTAAGCTTTCAAGGTTGATTTCTTCTAGGGCGAGAAGAAAGCTTGTTAGCTGCGCCTTTTTTGTTGAAAGGGGGAGAAAAATGAATCGTGAAGCTATCAATTATGTTAAAGAAGCTGAAGCACGGGTAGATGAGTTACGGGCAAATACCAATAGAGAAATAAAAGAAATAAAGGAAAACAAAGATGCTCAGATTGAAAAGATTAAAGAACAGACAGATCAGCAGCTTTCCTCTTATCAGAAAGAGCAGGATCAAGAGGTGGACCAAATGCTTTCAGAAGACGAAAAAACATTCGAGAAGCAGGTTGAATCTGAGGTTCAACGGTTTAATGAATTCTTTGAATCAAAGAAAGAAGTTCTAGCCAATCGAGTAGCAGAGGAGGTATTGCGTCGATATGGCCATAGCTAAAATGAAAAAGCTTACTTTATTATCGGAACATCAGAATAAAGAGAGCATTTTAAAAAGTGTACAGGAAATGCAGAGTCTGGAAATTATTCCTTTGAAAGGCAAACTTGAAGAGGAATTATATGAAGAGTTTGATTTGTCAGAAACAGAGACATCACAGTCCGATAGGCAAGCCACACTTCAGGATATAGAGTACTCACTCACTTTCCTGAAAAACTATGTGGAACGACCTGGATTGTTTGAGAAACTTAAAGCTAAAAGAGAAGTCTTTACTCTGGAAGCTCTGGAAACACATGTCGAAGGAGCAGGAATTGAAGCGCTTCTTGAAAAAGTTTCGGCTAAAGAAAAACAGTTGAATAAAATGGATGAACAGTTGAAAGAGTTAAGCCAGGAAGAGTCTTTCTTAAGAAAATGGCGCGGCCTGAGTTTTCATCCTGAAGAAACAGAATCATTTAAACTGATGCATGTGTCAATTGGTTCTGTTGATAAAGAGCACGCTGAGCCTTTGGTGGATAAATTTAAAGAAAACGGTAAGATCTATTTTGATGAAATCTACCGCCGAAGTGATGAGGTTGCTTTCCTTATTATTCTTCCAAAAGAGGAAAAGGACAATTTCAGTCGGCTGACCGGTCAGTTCAGCTTCAGAGAATTGGATTATCCTTTTGATGTTCTTCCAGAAGATGCCCTGTACAAGAATCTGAATGCACAGAAAGAGCTGAAGGAAGAAAAACAGTCGGTAATTAAGGATTTAACGCAATGGAAGACAGAGTACCGTGATTTGGAACTGGCAGAAGAGTATTATTATAACTTGTCAGCGCGTGAAACGGCACATGACTTGCTGATTGACAGTGCGCATCTGTTTCTCCTTACCGGTTGGGTAGAAGAAGAAAAAGTCTCTAATTTGAAGGCTAATATTCATCAGTCAGTTGGCGAAGATGCTGTAGCAATTTTAACTGATGATATTTTGATGAAAGAATACGAAGAAGTACCGGTTGTTCTTAAAAACAACAAACTAATCAAGCCGTTTGAGATGATTACGGAAATGTTCAGCTTCCCTAAATACAATGGAGCAGATCCAACACCACTGATGATGCCGTTCTTCATGATATTCTTCGGTATGATGAGTGCTGATCTGGGATATGGACTGTTACTGTTTGGAGTCACACTCTTTGCACTGAAATCATTTAATATCGAGGGTGGCGCTGGAAACTTCATTAAGTTTCTTCATACATTATCGTACCCTACAATGGCATTTGGGATATTTTTCGGTAGTTTCTTCGGTGTTGAACTGCCTATTCAGGTGTTCTCACTCCAGGATGACGTACTTGAAATTATGGCCTTATCTGTTGTACTTGGTCTGATACAGCTCCTGTACGGTTTAGTGCTGAACGGAATGCTTAAGAGTCGTCAGGGACAAAGAGCATCATCTTATGCGGATGGGTATGCATGGTTCCTCATGCTGATAGGTTTTATTCTCTGGGTAGGCGGAAGTCTGCTTCTGGATATGCCTTTGCTGTCACAGATAGGTATTGGCTTAGTTGCTCTTAATGCATTAGGAATATTAGTGGTATCAGCTATTTCAAGTTCTAACAAAGCGTTAGGCTTAGGACTGGGTGCGTATAACCTTTACGGTATTTCCGGTTACGTCGGAGACATTGTCAGTTATACTCGTCTGATGGCCTTAGGTGTAGCGAGTGCAAATATTGCCATGGCATTTAACATGATTATCGGTTTCCTGCCTCCTATTGCCCGTTTTACAGTCGGCATACTGATCATCGTTGCCTTGCACACTCTGAATATCGCGTTGACATTCCTGAGTGCTTACGTGCATACGTCACGACTGCAATATGTTGAATTCTTCGGTAAATTTTACGAAGGCGGAGGAAAACCTCTGACACCACTTAAAGCACTTGAAAAACATGTGTGGATGGAAGACAATAATTAATTTATAAACTATAAAAATACAACTAATGGAGGAATAATATAATGAGTAACTTTGGACTGTTTTTTGGAGATAATTTAGGATTTGTTTTCGGAGCAATTGGTGTGGCACTGGCTGTCATTTTATCAGGAATCGGATCGTCAAGAGGTGTTGGTTCAGCAGGGGAAGCGGCTGCCGCTTTAACTAAAGAACAACCGGAAAAATTTGGTCTGGCATTGGTTCTACAAATGCTGCCGGCTACACAGGGACTTTACGGTTTCGTTATCGGACTGCTTATCATTATTAACTTGACTACAACTTTAGATGTTTCTACTGGCTGGTACTATTTAATGGTTGGTCTGCCGGTTGGATTTACCGGTCTAACTTCAGGTACTCTACAGGGCCGTGTATCAGTTGCAGCTATGCAGATTTTAGCTCAGAAACCAGAACACACAACTAAAGGGATTATTTTCTCAGCGATGGTAGAAACGTACGCTATCTTAGGTTTCGTTACTTCCTTGATGATGATTATCTTTATGTAATAAATGACTGAAAGGAATTTAGCTTAAATGTATAGACTGTGTGTCTTTAATTACATCAGTTGAATTCCTTTGTTTCATTTTAATACTCTGAACAGGAGGGAAACCATGGCGGACTTGAAACTATTAACTGAACGGGTAGTCGAAAAAGAAAAAGCGGCTATGCGAAAAGAGATTGAAGAAGCAAAAATACAAGCTGAAGATGAGCTGCAGGCTGTCGAAGCTGAAGAGGTACAGAAGCGTGGTCGCTTGAAAGAAGAAATAAAAAATAAAGCGGACCAGCGTTACACCATTAAGAAAAATACACTTGAAATTAAAAGAAGAAATGAAGTGCTTGCTGCAAAGCAGGAGATTCTTAATGCCGTTTTTGAAGAAGCGAACAGAAAGCTTGATACTTTGAATGAAGCGGACTTTAAGACTTTCACACTGGGTGCCTTGAACCAGTTTGACGAGGGCAGTGCAGTTACCATGAAATTGGGTACCAAATCTGCAGCAGCTTTTGATAGAAGTTGGGTAAACGCTCTATCTGACAAAAAACTGACTGTTCGTATGTCTGAAGAAACAGTTGCCAATCAGTCAGGCTTCATTATTGAAAAAGATGGTATTGATTATAACTTCTTGTTCAGTAATTTAGTGGAAGATGCAAGAATGGATATATTACCGGAAATTTCAAAAGAATTATTTTAGGGAGGAGAATGATAATGAAAGATACCTTATATGGATCAAGTAATGTTCTCATACGTATTTATGAGAATGATCTCCTCACTCGAGCTCAATTTGAAAGAATGCTATCTGCTGCAACGTTCGATGAGGCAGTAAATGTTCTTAGGGAAACACCTTACCGTAACGATGTCGACAGAATCAGAGAAGATAAAGATTACGACTCAATGTTTATGCATGAATTAAATCAGACGTTTGAAGAGTTGTTCAAAATTGTTCCGAATAAAGAGCTGATTGAATTAACGGGTCTGAGGTATGCCTATCATAACTTAAAGGTATTGTTCAAAGAAGAATTTACAGATCAGGAACTGGATCATCTCTTGATACCCATTGGACGCTACCCTATCTCTGAATTGCGTCAGGCGGTACGGACAGGCGAGTCTGAAGAACTGTCGGAAGAATACATGGAATCCATTAATGAAGTGCTTGAAGACTATAACCAGTACCAGAATGTTCAGGCAGTGGATATTATCCTGGACAGACGTTACTTCACACACCTGAGACTGCTGGCTGATCAGACAGGGGAAGAGGACGTTCCTGAACTGATTGAAACGTTTATTGATTACAATAACTTCTCTACACTGATACGAGGCATGAAGCAGGGGAAAACAAGAAACTTCCTCTATACAGTGCTTTCAAGTTCTGGTTCTATTCCAAAAAGTGATTTGCTGGAAATAGCAGAGAACGGACACCAGTATGCAGTAAACTATTTTAGATCTACCGATTTCCGAAAACTGATGGAACAAGCATTTGATAAAGAGTCAGGAGAATTTTCAACAGTCAAAGTTGACTTTGTAACGGACAATGCCTATATGGAAAAGATGCGCGATGCTCATCTGAAATCTTTTGGCCCAATGCCGGTCCTGGCATATATTTATGCCAAGGAGATTGAAGTAAAGAACCTGCGCCTTATCTTGTCTGGAAAAGAGAACGGTGTTTCTCAGGAAGCTATAAGAGAAAGGATGCGACTGAATTATGCCAAGTAAAATAGGAGTTGTAGGCGACAAAGACTCTGTTCTTGCTTTCAAAATGATTGGATTTTCAGTGTTCTTTGCCTCTGAAGCTAAAGAGACGCGTCGGATTATTGACAATTTAGCTGACAAAAATTATGGAGTGATTTATCTGACAGAACAGCTGGCAGAAATGATTCCAGAAACGATTAAACGCTACGACGCAAAAATGAAACCTGCCATCATTTTGATCCCTAACCATGCAGGGTCACGCGGCATAGGTAAACAGCGCGTGCAGGAAAATGTCGAGAAAGCTGTGGGTCAAAATATTTTATAGGAGGGTACGAATTTGAGTAAAGGAACAATTGTGAGTGTTTCCGGACCACTGGTAACTGCAAGTGGGATGGAATCAGCGAACATACAAGATATCTGCCGTGTCGGACGTTTAGGTCTAATCGGTGAAATTATTGAGATGAGAGATGACGTAGCATCAATTCAGGTTTACGAAGAAACATCAATGGTCGGACCTGGAGAAGAAGTAGAAACTACCGGAGAAGCGCTGTCTGTTGAACTGGCGCCGGGAATGATTTCACAGATGTTTGATGGTATTCAACGTCCTCTTGATGAATTTATGGAAAAAACAGCGAGTAACTTCCTTGAACGAGGAATGACAATCAAGCCGCTGAATCGCGATAAAAAATGGGACTTTACAGCTCTAGTTGAAGCCGGTACAGATGTTAGTGCGGGTGATATTATTGGAACGGTTCAGGAAACCAATGTTATCGAACACCGTATCATGGTGCCTTTTGGAATGGAAGGAAAGATCAAGTCCATTTCAAGTGGAACGTTTACTATCGATGAACCATTGTATGTTCTGGAAACAGAAACTGGTGACGAAGAACTGACCATGATGCAGAAATGGCCGGTACGTCGAGGCCGTCCGATTAAGACGAAATTAAATCCTGAAGAACCACTGATTACTGGTCAGCGTGTTATCGATACACTGTTCCCAGTTGCAAAAGGTGGAGCGGCAGCTGTTCCCGGTCCTTTCGGAGCAGGTAAAACGGTTGTTCAGCACCAGATTGCTAAGTGGGCAGATGTGGACCTGGTTGTCTATGTCGGCTGCGGTGAACGCGGAAACGAAATGACCGACGTTATCAACGAATTCCCAGAATTGATTGATCCGAATACAGGCGAGTCGATCATGGCCCGTACTGTGCTGATTGCGAATACATCCAATATGCCGGTTGCTGCCCGTGAAGCCTCTATCTACACAGGTATTACTATTGCCGAGTACTTTAGAGATATGGGTTATTCAGTGGCGATTATGGCGGATTCTACATCCCGTTGGGCGGAAGCACTTCGTGAGATGTCCGGCCGTCTGGAAGAAATGCCGGGAGATGAAGGGTATCCAGCTTATTTAGGTTCTCGATTAGCTGAATACTATGAACGTGCCGGTAAAGTTGTTACACTCGGTTCAACCGAGCGTCTAGGAAGCATTACAGCTATCGGAGCAGTATCCCCTCCAGGAGGAGATACATCAGAGCCCGTTACTCAAAACACTTTACGTGTAGCCAAAGTATTCTGGGGACTGGATAGCTCGCTGGCTCAGCGTCGTCACTTCCCATCTATTAACTGGTTGAACTCTTATTCACTGTACAGTAACGACATGAATAAATTTGTCGGTAAAAAGCTGGACGTGGACTGGGATGGTATGGTTACGCATGCAAAAGCCCTGCTGCAGGATGAATCGGAACTGCAGGAAATTGTTCGTCTGGTTGGGGTAGAATCACTATCTGAAAAGGACCGCTTGAAGCTGGTCGTTGCACGTATGCTGAGAGAAGATTACCTCCAGCAGAATGCTTTTGATGATGTGGATACCTACACCTCTCGAAACAAGCAGTATGAAATGATGCAGACGATTTTATACTTCGAAGAACAGAGCATTCGTGCGATGGATCTTGGTTCTTACTATGATGAAATTATCAAGGGAACAGAAGATGTCAGAGAGCGTATCGGACGCATGAAGTATATCAGCGAAGATGAGTTGACTAAGATTCAGGAAATCAGAACGAAAACAAAAGATGACATTCAAACAGTACTTGAGAAAGGTGGTGTAGAATCAGATGCTTAAGGAATATAAAACAGTAACCGAAGTTGTCGGTCCGCTGATGACCGTTCAGGGTGTTGAAGGGGTTAAGTTTGATGAACTGGTTGATATTGAATTGCAGACCGGTGAGCGCAGACGAGGACAGGTTCTTGAAATTAATGGCGACAAAGCTGTCGTTCAGTTATTTGAGGGCTCTACTGGAATCAACCTGCAGGACACGAAAGTTCGCTTTTTAGGAAAACCTCTCTCGCTGGATGTATCTGAAGATATGATTGGCCGAACATTCGATGGAATGGGACGCGTAAATGATGGTGGGCCTAACCTGATTCCGGAAAAAAGTCTGGATATCAACGGGATGGCTATCAACCCGATTGCCCGTGATTATCCGGATGAATTCATTCAGACCGGTATTTCCACAATCGACCACTTGAATACATTAGTACGAGGACAGAAGTTGCCCGTATTTTCTGGTTCTGGATTGCCTCATAAAGAATTGGCTGCACAGATTGCCCGACAGGCAAGTGTTACAAATGCAGATGAGAAATTTGCCGTTGTGTTCGCTGCTATCGGGATTACATTCGAAGAAGCGGAATTCTTCATGAATGACTTCAAGGAAACCGGAGCGATTGACCGCTCGGTTGTATTCATTAACTTGGCGGATGACCCGGCGATTGAGCGTATTGCCACACCGAGAATGGCTCTGACTGCTGCTGAGTATCTGGCTTTCGAAAAAGATATGCATGTTTTAGTTATTATGACAGACATGACGAACTATGCCGAGGCGCTTCGTGAAATCTCAGCTGCCCGACGTGAAGTTCCTGGACGCCGTGGGTATCCCGGATACTTGTATACTAACCTGGCAACCTTATATGAGCGTGCAGGACGTCTTGAAGGAACACAGGGGTCAGTTACACAGATTCCTATTCTGACAATGCCTGAGGATGACATTACACATCCAATTCCTGATTTGACTGGTTACATTACAGAGGGCCAGATTATCCTATCAAGAGAACTGTATAACCAAGGGTACCAGCCTCCAATTGATGTATTGCCATCCTTGTCACGTTTGAAAGATAAAGGAACCGGTGAAGGGAAAACACGAGGCGATCACGCCCCTACGATGAACCAGATTTTCTCCGCTTATGCTCAAGGTAAAGAAGCGAAAGAACTGTCTGCCGTTTTAGGTGAAGCTGCCTTGTCCGATACGGATAGAAGCTATGTGGCCTTTACCAATAAATTTGAAAAAGAATACGTCAATCAGGGGAATTACACGAACCGTTCAATTCAGGAAACACTGGATCTAGGATGGGACCTGCTTAAAGTACTGCCGCGTGCAGAACTGAAACGTATTAAAGATGACATGCTGGACAAATACTTGCCAAAAGGAGAGTGAGGTAAATGGCTAAATTAGATGTCAACCCCACTCGTATGGAGCTGGCCAAGCTTAAGAAAAGACAAAGCTTGGCAACCCGAGGGCATAAACTGCTTAAAGATAAACAGGATGAGTTAATGCGTCAGTTTATTCTATTGATTAGAAAAAATAATGAGTTGAGAATTCAAGTAGAAGAAAAACTTGAAAAAGCCATGCAGTCCTTTGCGATGGCCAAATCATTACTTCATGAAAATTATATTGAAGAACTGATGGCTGTACCCAGCCGTAGTGTATCTTTAAATATTGACCGCAAGAACATCATGAGTGTTCGTGTGCCACAGATGAACTTTCATTACGAAGGCGGGCAGGGTGACTCAAGTGAGATTAGCTATGGGTATTTAAACTCGAATGGCGAACTGGACTTGACGTTTGACTATCTGGTTGATGTCATGCCGGCTATGCTTGAACTGGCAGAAATTGAGAAAACATGTCAGTTGATGGCCAATGAGATTGAAAAGACCAGACGAAGAGTTAACGCGCTTGAATACATGACCATTCCGCAATTGGAAGAAACCATCTACTTTATTCAGATGAAGCTGGATGAAAGTGAACGTTCAGCCATAACGCGTCTGATGAAAGTCAAGGATATGGGACATTAATCATATAATTCAAGGTAGAAGGGACGAGCTTAATCGCTTGCCCTTCTATTTTGTTATTCATGCTGCTTTATAGCGCTGCCGTAATTAGTTATACTATTAGTATGAGAAGGGTGGTTAAGGTATGACTGATCGGTTCTTTGACGCATCAAGCAAAAGACGGGCACTGGTATTTGGTGGAGGCGGGGCCAGAGGATCTTTTGAAATCGGCGTATGGCGGGCTTTAGATGAACTGGGCTATTATCCTGACGTAGTAACGGGGACCTCTGTCGGTGCTCTCAATGGTGCCCTTTATATTTTGGGCAATCTGGAAGAGGCAGAACAGATGTGGAAAAGAATTGAAACAGATAATATTTTTGACATCCAAGTGCCTTTGACTATCGAAAGTTTTAAAGACTACCGGCGGACGATGACAGGGTTCTTAATAAAAATTATCCGAAACAAGGGAGTCAGCTCCAGGCCTCTGGAGGAATTAATTCACCACTACTTAAATGATGAACTGGAAATACGGAAAAGTCCGATAACGTTTGGTTTGTCCACCACCAATTTCAAAACGAGAAAGATTGAATATTATTTTCTGGAAGATATTCCTTACGGTAGACTGAATGACTATCTTATTGCCAGTTCGGCGATGTTTCCTGCGATTCAGATGAAAACAATAGATGGTACCCCTTATGTGGATGGAGGCTATATCAACAACATCCCTGTCAATATGGCACTGGACAAGAAACCAGACCAGATTATTATTGTCGATGTTAAAGGTCCGGGTCTGATTAAATATGACTACCGCCTAGAAGATACTGATGCACTATGGATACGAACCAAATGGCCGCTTGGAGACATGCTTCTATTCGACAAAAACAGAACAGAGATTAATATAGAGCTGGGATATTTGGAAACGGTAAAACTGGCCAGGCCGGAGCAGTATACTGGCTTATGGTACACATTCACTCGTGAAGAAATCGAACAGGAGAACAAGTGGTTCTATACAGCTCTAAATGAACTGTTGGAAGGCAAGCGTTCTGAAAAAGTCGCTCATTACATTGAAGAAGAACGGCATCAGCTCCTTCTTCTAAAAGAATTATCGAGCCGCTGGGAAAAAACAATTTCGGAAAAGAATCTGCTAGTAGCCTTGACTGAATTGTCCGGGAAACTCTTCAATATGAGGCCGGATAAGCTTTATTCCATAGATGATTTTCAGCAGGAACTATTGGAGAGAGTAGATAAAATTAAAAGTGAGGACTTTGCTGATCCGATTGAAGAACTCAAGCCTGTTTATGTTTTAAGTGGAACAGAATGGACAGAAGAATTTTTAGAAACCTTACCGTTTATATCCAATCGGCGACTGGTTATTGAATTATCGTCTCAAATAGAAAAAGATGAAATAAACTGGAATCATCCGCTTTACCGCTTTTTCATCCGTACCAGACCGTATCCCTTTGCCTTGGCCATATATATTCGTTACCTCAGAAGAAAAGTGAGCTAATTCTTAAAAAATAGATTTCTCTTTTAAGTTTAAATATGGTAGAATTGAGGATAAGTTTTCAAGGACAGATTGTGTTGGGAAGGAAGTACAGATGAACGATAGAGGATTATTGATAGTCTTATCTGGACCTTCAGGTGTTGGAAAAGGGACAGTCAGAAAAGCTATTTTTGAGAATTATTCCAATGAATTTGATTATTCCATTTCAATGACTACGCGTAAGATGCGTGAAGGTGAAGTTGAAGGAGTCGACTATTTTTTCAGGTCAAAAGAAGCATTTGAAAAGCTAATCGAAGAAGACGGCCTGCTGGAGTATGCTGAATATGTAGGGAACTATTATGGAACACCTTTAGACTACGTCAATCAGACACTTGACGAGGGCAGAGACGTTTTTCTTGAAATAGAAGTCCAAGGCGCTCTGAAAGTCAGAGAAAAAATGCCGGAAGGAATCTTCATATTCCTGTCGCCACCTGACTTGGACGAACTGAAGTCCCGTATAGTCAACCGGGGTACAGACAGTGATGAAATGATAGAAAAGCGTATGCATAAAGCAGCAGAAGAATTGAAATTGATACAATATTATGACTATGTTGTTGAGAATGATACTGTTGAAAACGCTGCGCGTAAAATCAGAAATATAATTGAGAGCGAGCATCTGAAAGTTACTCGTAACCTTAAAGAATATGCAGAACTAATAGAGGAGATGGAATAATGCTTTTATACCCTTCACAGGACGATTTATTAAAAAAAATTGATTCAAAATATTCACTTGTTATTTTAGCAGCCAAACGTGCTAAAGTTCTTCACGACACACCATCGGCACAAATGCTCGACAGTTATCAAAGCAAGAAAAATGTCGGAAAAGCCCTTGAAGAAATTAAATCAGGCGACTTAGTTATTAATCCTGACAGTTTATCCAAATAAAAAGACAGCCTCTGTTCACGAGAACAGTTAAAGTGAAATTGCTTTGACTGTTCAGGTACAGAGGTTTTTTCTAGTTGTTAAAAGGCCTTAAGAGGGTAAAGACATTACTGGGAATTATTGGTAAAATAAGTAAAATGACTGAAGAGGTGGCTTATGTTAAAAGGAAAGAAAATTGCCTTGTATGTAACTGGTGGCATAGCGGTTTACAAAGTAGTTGACATGATGCGTGAACTGATAAAAAAGGGAGCGGAAGTACGTGTAGCCATGACTCCGTCTGCGTGTGAATTCGTTTCGCCTTTAACCTTTCAGGTGTTATCCAGACACTTCGTCTACCTAAATACATTTGAGGAAAATGACCCTAAAGTGGTGAATCATATTAATCTTGCTGACTGGGCTGATCTGGCCTTGGTGGCTCCGGCTTCAGCCAATACGATTGCCAAGCTTTCAGCCGGCTTAGCCGATAACTTTGTCACATCTGCACTGCTGGCTACCACTGCTCCAGTCTTTGTCGTACCGGCTATGAACGCCAATATGTATAAAAATGCGGCTACTCAGGAAAATATAGAGAAATTGAAAAACAGAGGACATTACATCATGACCCCTGATAAAGGTTTTCTGGCAGAAGGCTACGAGGGGGAAGGTCGTTTTCCCGAAAAAAACCGAATTCTCGAAGAGCTGATGCAGGTTATTAGAGAACACAGTGACGCCCTTCCATTAAAAGGAAAAACGGTGTTGATTACTGCTGGCGGTACGAAGGAACGTATTGATCCTGTGCGATTCATATCTAATGATTCATCGGGAAAAATGGGTCATGCCCTGGCAGAGGCCGCTTGGAGGCAAGGAGCGAACGTTAAACTTGTCACTACCAGTCAGCTGGAAACACCAGCTTACATCGAGAAGCAAGCTGTTGAATCAGCAATGGAGATGTATGAGGAAGTATCGTCTGCTTTTAAAGAAGCGGATGTTCTGATTATGGCAGCTGCTGTTTCTGACTATTCTCCGGAAAATGTCGAGCAGAAGAAAATGAAGAAACAGGATGCGCTGACACTGAACTTGAAGAAAAATCCTGATATCTTACAGGAAATGGGCAGGAGAAAAGTCAGTGGCCAGTGTCTAGTTGGTTTTGCAGCAGAAACTGATAATATCTTAGACTATGCAAAAGAAAAACTGTCAGCCAAACAGGCTGATTTGATTGTAGCGAATGATGTGGGGCAAAAAGACCGCGGCTTTAATGTCGATTCCAATGAAGTGACGCTAGTGTCACACATCGACGAGCCGAAAGTCATTGCCTTGCAGGAAAAAAGCAAGATCGCCAGTGAAATCATAAACTGGATTATAGAGTATTTTAATTGAGAGGAGAAAGCCAATGCCTCTATTTGCAGATGTTATAGTGGATGTACCTACGCTGCAGACTAATCAGCCTTATTCTTACTATGTGCCGGAAAAATATGGGCAGTATCTTAAAGTCGGTATGCGAGTTATTGTGCCTTTTGGACGCGGATCACGCAAAGTACAAGGATTCGTCGTTGCCCTGAAGAATGGAGCAGACTACTCCGGTGATTTAAAGCAGATAGAATCCTTAATGGACAGCACACCTGTCTTGAATGAAGAACTGATTGAACTCGGCCGGGAAATGGCTTATTTGACGTTCAGCTTCCGAATCAAGTGCTATCAGACTATGCTGCCGGCAGTCATGAAAGCCCGGTACACAAAAAGTATACAGATTATTGATGAAGTGGACGAAGCTGTCCTCTTTGACCTGTTCAATGGAAAAAACGTCTTGACATGGGAAGAAGCAGAACAGAAAGATGGACTTGAAACGATTCTTCAATTGGAAAAGGAAGAAAAAGTTGAAATCTCATATGAAGTAAAAGACCGGACGACGGTCAAAAAAATGAGAATGGTCAGTCCACTAAGAAATTTTGAACAGCTGGAAGAAGAAAAAGAATCTTTACCGGCCAATGCACATAAGCAGAAACTGCTGCTCAGTCTTCTCCAGTCGATTGACAAGGAGACAGGCAAGTCAGTCGCTGATTTGAAAGCAGAAGGTCTGAGTTTGGCTCAAATCAATGCCGGGGAAGAAAAAGGCTGGCTGCAAATTTTCGAAAAAGAAGTCATGCGCGACCCGTTTAAGGACATAACATTTGATGAAACTAGCCACTTAAGTTTGACTGCTGATCAGACTGTTGCTTTTCAGGAAATAAACCGGGCAGTTCAGGAAGACAGACACCAGGTCTTTCTCCTGAAGGGGGTAACAGGCAGCGGTAAGACAGAAGTCTATCTGCAGACCATTGCGGAAGTTATTGAAAAAGACGAAGGAGCTTTGATGCTTGTTCCTGAAATTGCCTTGACCCCTCAGATGGTTGAGCGCTTTAAAGGGCGGTTCGGCAGTCAGGTGGCAGTCCTGCACAGTGGCTTGTCTGACGGCGAAAAATATGATGAATGGCGTAAAATCGAGCAGGAAGAAGCAAAAGTCGTAGTGGGTGCACGGTCCAGTATTTTCGCACCGCTTAAGTCAATTGGTCTGATTATCATTGATGAAGAGCATGAGACAACTTACAAGCAGGAAGAGTTTCCAAAATACCATGCGAGAGATATCGCAATTATGCGCGGACAGTATCATAATTGTCCGGTTATTTTAGGCAGCGCCACCCCGTCTCTTGAGTCAAGAGCAAGAGCGACAAAGGGGGTATATACCCTTCTAGAGTTGAACAGTCGGGCTAACAAAGCCAGTATGCCTCCGGTAGAAGTGGTGGATATGACTGAAGAGGCTAAAGAAGGAAACGCCTCTTCCTTTTCAACTGTCTTGAAAGAGAAATTGGAAGATCATCTTCGTAAACAGGGGCAATCTGTATTGCTGTTGAATCGCCGAGGCTATTCATCCTTTGTATTATGCCGAGACTGCGGTTATGTACTGGAATGCCCAAACTGCGATATATCTCAAACACTGCATATGGACTCCAAGACCATGAAGTGCCATTACTGCGGGCACGAAGAGCAAATCCCACGTACGTGTCCTAAGTGTCAGAGCCGCTCCATCCGCTATTACGGTACGGGGACGCAGAAAGTGGAAGAAGAGCTTAAAGAGCTCATTCCAGATGCCCGTATTATTCGTATGGATGTTGATACCACAAGAAAAAAAGGGGCTCATCAGAAGTTATTCAAAAAATTTGAAGAGAAAAAAGCGGATATTTTGCTCGGGACTCAGATGATTGCCAAGGGACTTGATTTCCCGAATGTAACGCTAGTAGGGGTCATTAATGCCGATACCTCTTTAGGCTTGCCGGATTTCAGAGCTTCAGAAAAAACCTTCCAGCTGTTGACTCAGGTGAGTGGACGATCGGGTAGAGGTGAGAAGCCAGGAGAAGTTATTGTTCAGTCCTTCAATCCTGATCACTACGCCATCCAACTGGCTAAGAAACATGATTATGACCGTTTTTACAAAAAAGAAATGCAGCTCAGACATTTGAGCGAATACAGTCCTTACTTTTTCTTGATTAAACTGTCAGTCAGTCATACAAACGAAATGACGGCAGCGAAGAAAATAAATGAATTTATCGAATTTCTGAAACCTGCATTA
The DNA here is from genome assembly GCF_054784355.1 of Alkalibacterium psychrotolerans. NCBI lineage: Bacteria > Bacillati > Bacillota > Bacilli > Lactobacillales > Carnobacteriaceae > Alkalibacterium > Alkalibacterium psychrotolerans. The sequence goes on from NZ_BAAGPH010000001.1 coordinate 39,620, forward strand.
AGTGAACAGGCAATTATCCTAGGTCCAACGCCTAAATCAATTGCCCGCACTCATAACCGTTATCATTTTCAGACTTTGATTAAATACAAAAAAGAGGACCGTCTCATCGAGAGATGCCATGAATTATTAATGACCACTCAGAAAGAACAGGCTAAAGGCCTGTTTATTTCCATTGATTATCAGCCAATGGATTTTATTTAGAAGCGAGGGATACTATGAAAAAAATTGTATTCATGGGAACACCACAGTTTTCTGTGCCCATTCTAGACAGTTTAATAAAAAATGAAGAGATAGAGGTTATTTCGGTTGTCACCCAGCCGGATAGAAAAGTAGGCCGAAAAAAGAAACTGACACCGCCACCGGTCAAGAAAAGAGCCGAAGAATCAGGTATAACTGTCCTGCAGCCGGAGAAACTTTCAGGTTCAGATGAACTGCAGAGTATACTCGACAGTGCGCCTGATTTAATTGTGACTGCTGCTTATGGACAGTACGTGCCGACTGTCTTGTTAAAGGCACCTAAATACAAAGCCATAAATGTCCATGCTTCGCTGCTGCCCAAGTATAGAGGAGCGGCGCCTATTCATTATGCATTGATAAATGGGGACAAAGAAACAGGCGTCACCATTATGTATATGGAAAAAGAAATGGACGCCGGAGACATCATCAGCCAGCGTTCGCTGCCAATCCTTCCGGAAGATACTGTTGGAACGCTATTTGATAAATTAAGTCTGCTGGGCCGTGATTTGCTGATGGACACCCTCCCAGATATCTTTAACGAGACAATTGAGCCTGTGGCACAGCTGGAAGAAGAAGTCACAGTAGCGCCGATGATAACGCCGGAACAGGAAAAAATTGACTGGACTCAACCAGCTGATCAGCTGGCCAATAAGATTCGCGGCTTGAATCCCTTTCCGGGCGCCTATACGGTCCTTGAAGGAAAACGGTTCAAAATATGGTTTGCTGAAGCGGTAGAAAATCAGAGTGCAAGTGAACCAGGAACTCTAGTCAAATTGACTAAGGATCAAATGTGGGTTCAATGTGCCAATCATACAGCATTGAACTTAACAGAAGTGCAGCCATTCGGTAAGCCGAAGATGGGCATTACCAATTATCTCCAAGGCGCACGCAATCATCTGGAAGAAGGGGTTAAATTTGAAGACAGATAATCAGAACAGTCGGCTTTTTGCTGTACAGATTTTAGAAAAAGTAGAAAAAAATCAGTCATTCAGTAATCTGCTTTTAAATGAGACAGTCAGAGATCAGTCATTAACTCCCGAAAATATCGGGTTGTTGACCGAGCTCGTTTACGGCGTCATACAAAACAAACTAAAGCTGGATTACCAGCTCGAGCCATTTATAAAAAAACAGAAGAAAATTGATTCCTGGGTGAGACAGCTCCTTCGCATATCGCTCTATCAGATGACGATGCTGGATAAAGTTCCAACCCATGCGGTTGTGGATGAAGCTGTAAAGATAGCAAAGGTTCGTGGGCACAGAGGGGTAGCGGGCTTTGTCAACGGTGTACTGAGAAAAATTGACCGCGAAGGTGTACGGAATGTTGAAACTATCAAAGATCCGATTGAAAAGTTATCCATCCAGTACAGCTATCCGCGTTGGATTATTGAACTGCTGGTCGAGGAAGTGGGCGAACAGGAGACCGAGAAAATTGTCGAGTCGCTGTCATCACGTTCAAAAGTCAGCTTAAGAGTGAACACCCAATTAAAGTCCATGGATGAGGTCATTTCTCAACTGGAAGAAGAAGGGTTTAAAGTAGCTAGAAGTTCAGTTTCTGAGTACGGTCTGATCTGTGAGAACGGACTGCCGGTCAAATCGGACTTGTTTAAAGAGGGGATCATTACTATTCAGGATGAAAGCTCTATGCTGGTTGCTGAGGCCATGCAGATAAAGCCGTCTGATATTATTTTAGACGCCTGTGCAGCTCCTGGAGGAAAAACGACTCATATGGCTTCATATCTTGAAAAAGATCAATGGGGGGAAGTCGTTGCGCTGGATCTTCACGAGAACAAACTGGATAAAATTCTGGAGAATGCTGAACGTCTTCATGTAGAGGAACTAATTGAAGTGAAAGCCATGGATGCACGCGAAAGCGGCGACAGCTTCCCGGCCCAGACCTTTGATAAGATTCTAGTTGATGCACCGTGTTCCGGTCTCGGTCTGATGAGAAGAAAGCCAGATATACGGTATCAGAAATCACTAAAAGATATTTATTCCTTGCAGAAAGTGCAGCTGGACATTTTAAATAGTGTGGCGCCTCTTTTAAAAGAAGAGGGACGATTAGTATACAGTACCTGCACGATTACAAAAAAAGAAAATGATGAAGTCGTCCATGCTTTTCTTGAACAGAATAAGGATTTTGTGTTGGAGCCTGTTCAGCTGGATAACGACAAGCTGACATTGTCTAACGAAGGTTTCCTGCATTTATATCCTCATTTACACGGAACAGACGGATTTTTTATTGCAAGTCTGAGAAAAACAAGTGATAATAAATAACAGAGCTGATGAACGGTCAGCTTTTACATAGCGAATTGTGGAGTGAAACGAATGAATACTTTTAAACAAACACATATTGGGTTGCGATCATCGAATCAGGATTATGTGGAATTGTTTTATAATAAAAACAACCATCTTTTAGCCGTGCTGTGCGATGGCATGGGCGGTCACAAGGCAGGCGATATCGCTAGTGAAATGGCTGTCCTGCAACTTGGAAATGAGTGGTCGAAAACAGCTTTCGACACAGCTGATGACACGTGTCAGTGGCTGACAAATCAGATAAATATTGAGAACCAGAGAATATACCGGGTATCAAAAACCTATAGTGATCTTCAAGGGATGGGGACCACTTTAGTAACCGCAGCCTTTATGGATGATGAAATTATCATCGGTAATATTGGAGACAGTAGAGCTTATCAGTGGGACGCCCAAGCAGGAAAGTTAAACCTGATTACAACGGATCACTCATTTGCCAATGAGTTAAGGCTAAGTGGACAGATTACTGAAGAAGAAGCGAAAAAACACAGCCAGCGTCATATGCTGACACGTTCACTTGGAGTCTTTGATAAAGTAACGGTTGACTTCTTTCAATTAGAAAAGGATTCAACTGATTTAATCCTTCTCTGTTCAGATGGTTTGACCAACGGCTTATCAGATGAAGAACTGAAAGAGATAGTAGCGATTAACGATACACTTGAATGCAAGGCGAAATTACTGACCGATTCTGCCTTGAAGAATGGGTCGACTGATAATATTACGGTATGCTTAGTTGAAACCGAAGCATCCATAATGAATAGAAAGGAGGAATAGTGAGTGATACCAGGACAAAGAATAAGTAATCGTTATAAAATACTGAAAGAAATTGGCTCTGGAGGCATGGCGCATGTCTATCTAGCTGAAGATTTAATCCTTGAGCGAAATGTTGCGGTCAAGCTGATGCAATATAACTTTCACAACGATGAAGCCAGCATCAGACGCTTTAAAAGAGAAGCGCTGTCCACAACTGAACTGACTCATCAGAATATTGTGAATGTCGTGGATGTAGGCGAAGAAGATTCACCATATATAGTCATGGAATATGTTGACGGCTTTGATTTAAAGGAATTCATTCGACTGAATCACCCTATTCCTTACAAAAAAAGCATCAGTATTATGAGTCAGATTCTAAATGCTGTTGAATATGCTCATAACCACAATATTATCCATAGAGACTTGAAGCCTCAAAACATTCTGATTGATCATGATGAAAATGTGAAAATAACGGACTTCGGTATTGCTGTAGCACTGAGCGAAAATTCTATCACGCAAACTAACTCACTGCTCGGTTCCGTTCATTATATTTCGCCCGAACAGGCTAGAGGAAGCATGGCAACCAAACAGTCAGATATTTACTCGCTGGGTATCCTCTTGTATGAACTGCTTTCCGGTGAAGTTCCTTTTGATGGGGAGTCAGCGGTCTCTATCGCTCTGAAGCATTTTCAAAATGACATGCCGTCTTTAAAAGAAAAAGATGCGTCGCTTCCACAGGCACTGGAGAATGTGGTTTTAAAGGCAACAGCAAAAGAGCCCAAGCATCGGTATCAATCCGTTGCGGAAATGAAAAAGGACTTAGAGACGGTATTGTCTGCCGAACGACAGAACGAGAGTAAATTTGTTCCTCATGCTGATGATAATGAAGAAACACGTATGATTACACCAGTGTCAGATAAGACAAAGCCAATTCCAGCTGTTGCACCGGCTACCAAAACAGCCGACCAGAATAATGGCTCTTCTAACAGACAGTCAAACGGGTCGCCCGCCAGAAAAAGTAGAAAGAAAGGTCTGTTGGCCGTTATATTTTTACTGCTCTTCCTTATTATAGGCTTAACCATTTTCAGTATGACACGTCCACGTGAAGTGAGTGTCCCTGATCTCGCTGGTCTGAGTCTGGAAGACGCAGTGGCAGAGCTGGAAAATCTGAACTTGGAAACTGGGCAAATTAATGAAGTAAACCACGAAGAGATAGAAGAAGGCCACGTAATACGGTCAAACCCTTCTGCCGATGCGGTGCTTCGAGAACATGCCTCCGTTAACTTATATGTCAGTCTTGGAGAAGAAAGAATAGAACTTGATGATTATACTGGTTACTCCTATGAAGATGCACGTGCTGAATTGACTGAATTGGGATTGAGAGTCGAGCGGGATGAAACCTTTAGCAGTGATATAGCTGAAGGCAATATTGTGTCTCAAAGTCTATCCGCAGGGGAAGAAGTTATTCCTAGTCAATCGGTAATCACACTGACTGTCAGTTCTGGTCCTGAAGGATTTGCACTGCGTAACCTGACGGGCTATTCTTCCACAGGTGTAGAGGAATATGCTGATGAATTAAACCTTTCTGTAACGATTACTCAGGAAACACATGAATCCATACCTGCCGGTCAAGTCGCCCGTCAGTCGCCAGAAGCTGGGACGACAGTTTATCCTGGTTCAAGAATATCAGTGGTCTTTTCTGAAGGGCCGGAAGAAACAGAAATGATTTCTTTTGACAGAGGCATTATTATCGAATACCAGCCAAGTGATGAAGAAGATGATAATGATGAGGAAAATGATTCAGGTGTAGAACAGGAGAATGGCTCAGATACTGATGAAGACGAAGAGTCTGCGCTGGCTCCCAACGAGATTGAAATCTATGTAGATGATGCAGAGAACACTTTCGATGAACCGTATCGTGTATTTGATATTTTTGAACGCACACCTGAAATCATAACGTTTGTGGTTGAAGAAGGAGAAACAGCCAGTTACAGAGTGGTTAGAGACGGGGAAATTATTATAGAAGAAACAGGCATTAGTCCAAATGATTAAGGAGGCAGACCTATTTTGAACAAGGGACGTATCATTAAAGCTTTAAGCGGATTTTATTATATAAAAACTGACGAGAACGATATTTTTCAGACCAGGCCAAGAGGAATTTTCAGAAAAAGAAAAGAGTCACCGCTCGTAGGAGATAAAGTAGCCTTTACTTACGAGTCAAAAGAAGAAGGTACGCTGGAGGAAATTTTTCCAAGAAAAAATGAACTCAAACGACCGTCTGTATCAAATGTGGACATCGGGTTTATTATCATGTCTGCTAAAGATCCGGATTTTTCAACGTCATTACTGGACCGCTATCTCGTATCCCTTGAACAGTATAGAATCACGCCAATCATTTATGTCACCAAAACGGATATTGTAACAGCCGAAGAATACAAGAAAATCAAAGATAAGACAGGGGTATATGAAGAGATAGGTTATACCGTCATTCTGCCTGACAGAGGCGAGGTTCTGTCTTCAGAGGAGATTATTGAGACATTTGGAAAACTGGCCGATCAGAAACTCGGTGTATTTCTCGGTCAGTCAGGAGCAGGAAAGTCGACACTGTTAAATAAGATTGATCCGAATCTTCAATTAAAGATTGGGGAGACATCCAAGTCCCTTGGTCGCGGAAAGCACACAACCCGCCATGTTGAACTGGTCGAACTTCTAGGTGGACTAATTGCTGACACACCGGGATTCAGTGCCATTCAATTTGACGAACTGACTATTCAGGAACTGCCTGAATGTTTTCCTGAAATATGGGAAACAGGTAAAGGCTGCAGGTTTAACGGCTGTCTTCACAATAACGAACCTAACTGTGCGGTCAAAAAAGCGGTTGAAGACGGAGATATTGCTGCCTTTCGCTACGACAACTACCTGTCCATAATGAAAGAAATAGAAAACCGCAAACCAAGATACGGTAAAAAGAAAGGGGACAAATAATGAAGATTGCACCGTCTATTTTAAGTGCTGATTTTGCAGAATTAAAAAATGAAATAAAGAAAGTTGAAGCTGGAGGAGCAGACTGGATTCATATCGATGCAATGGATGGCCATTTTGTACCTAACCTGACTTTTGGTGCCCCCATTTTAAAGTCCATTAGACCTCATACTGAATTAACCTTGGATTGCCATCTAATGGTAGAAAATCCCGAAAACTATGTAAAGGATTTTGCTGAAGCGGGAGCAGACATTATATCTTTTCATGTTGAGAGCACGCCTCATGCTCACCGTACAATACAACTGATAAAATCTTTTGGCGTGAAAGCAGGGGTCGTCATTAATCCAGCTACCCCAGTATCTGCTATAGCTGAAATTCTTTATGCTGTGGATCTTGTGCTTGTAATGACTGTCAACCCTGGCTTTGGAGGGCAGACCTTTATTGAAGAGACATTAAATAAAGTCAAGCAGTTGAAACATTTAAAAGAAGAGAATAAATGGCAATATGAAATAGAGGTCGACGGTGGTGTAAACGAGCAGACCGCAGCATACTGTGCACATGCGGGGGCAAGTGTATTAGTGGCCGGTTCTTATGTTTACAATGCTGAAGATGCTGGAGAGAGAATTCAATTACTGAAAAAGGCTGCAGATTATGGCCAATAATGTTCATATCATTCTGGGGGCACCTGAGAATGATTTGTCATTAGAAGCGCTGGCTGAAGGAAAAATAATCGGTGTAGATGGTGGGGCTTTATTGTGTCTGGAAGCAAATGTTCAAATGGATGTTGCTTTAGGTGACTTTGATTCGATTACACCTGCCCAATTGACTCGAGTAAAAGAAAAGGCCGACACTGTCATTCAGTATAAAGCGGAAAAAGACGACACAGATGCGGAGATTGCTTTATTGAAAGCAGAAGAATTGTTTGAGCCGGATCAAATAATTGTGCATAACTGGGCTGGTGGACGTTTGGATCATTTGATGAGTACACTTATGATGCCATTGCAGCCGAGATTCAAAAATATCTTGCCGAAAATCGAGTTAATCAATAAAACCAATAAAATTCGTTATTTTCTGCCAGGGTCTTACGTTCTCCACAGGGAACAGAACAAAAAGTACTGTTCAGTTATAGGAATGACCCCTCTTGGACAGCTTTCTTTGAATGAAGGGTTTAAATATCAGCTTAACAAAGTTGATTATAGCTATCCTGCAGCTTTAGTCAGCAACGAATTCGTGAATGATACTGCCGAGTTGACTTTTGACTCTGGAGTAATAGCTTTCATGCAAAGTAAAGACTGAGTGATTACCTGCTAGTTCAATAAATAATGATGAATAATCCTAACCAGGAAACTGAAAGAATCACTTTTCACTATAATAAGCAATGAACACTCCTCTATATTAGAGAATGTATCATTGCTTATTTTCTTACTTAAGTATAAATGGAAAATAATGATGAGCTGATAATCATAATAACCGAAATCTCCATTCGAAAATTTACTATTTCGAACGATACATATTATGTTAAACTATAATAAATAATAAATGATTTGAATACATAAAACTATTTTAGGTAGTGAATAGAGGTATGCACATGATTAATAGAAGAAAGTTTTTCCGATGCAGGATTAAGGGATTCAAAGAGGCGATTATGATTTTGCCTGCAAAACAAGACAGGGTCTATAAGGTAACTTTAAGAAATATCAGCGGCAATGGTCTGTCATTTGTAAGCAAAGAAACATTCGTGATATCTGAATTTCTTACCTATACCTTTAAGTTCGCTCTGGAAGATGAATACTTTGAGCTTAAAGGCTGTATTGTAAGGAAAGCTGCAGATGAGGACCGCTTCACTAAGTATGGGGTCAAGCTGGTTCCATTATCTGTTAAAGAAGAGTCGAAACTGATTGGTGTTATTAACAGGTATCAGACCAAACAGTACCGAGATGAACTATTCTCTAAAGATTGAACTGCGCTCTGCAATAAATGGGTATGTAAAATGACTAAAATCACACTACTCAACATTTGAGAGCGTGATTATTCACTATATGCATCAATACAAATCTGACTGGTTATAGATTTTAAGTAATAAGTAATTTTCTAAACTAATTTTTACATAAGCAAAAAAGAGCTGTAGATGTTAATTGCTTAACATCTGCAGCTCTACGATTTTTTTGTATTATACGCGTTCAACTTTACCTGATTTTAAAGCGCGGGCAGAAACCCAGACCTTTTTAGGTGAGCCGTCAACCATGATACGAACTTTTTGTAAATTCGCAGCGAAGCGACGTTTTGATTTGTTGTTAGCGTGTGAGCGGTTGTTTCCGCTTTTAGCTTTACGTCCAGTTACAAAACATTCTTTAGCCATTTTTTCTCCTCCTTCGTGCATAGCCTTAACTATCAAAGCTAAATCATACTTATATAAGATAGCATAAATCACTAGATGTAGCAAGTTTTTTTTGGAATCTTTCAAGGGAATCTCCTTTACACTGGTTACTGTAAAATATTCAATGGACTGGCTATAAAACCATGAAGGACTGGAAGGAGATTTACATTTCTTCTATAAAAAATGCATCAAACAGTGTATACTGTTAAGTAGGATAACCAATAGTGTAATCGTTTGATAGCTCAGTATTTCTAGGCAGGTTCAGTTCGCGCTTGTCTTTTTTTATTGATTGCGATATGCTAAAATATGTTTGAATATCAAAGAAACCTTTTTAACTTAATAATAATTCAGTGTGGGAAGGGGAAAGAGGATGAGTGTTCAAATGAATAATGAATTTGGAACAATCGAAATGTCAAATGATGTTATTTCTACTGTAGTTGGAGGCGCAGCAACAGAAATATTCGGCATCGTTGGTATGGCCAGCAGAAAACATGTCAGAGATGGTCTTAATGAAATACTTAATCGCGATAATTTTTCAAGAGGTGTTGTAGTTCGCCAGGAAGAAGGCGAAATTGCCGTTGACGTCTATATTATCGTCAGCTATGGCACTAAAATTACTGAAGTATCAAAAAATGTACAAGAACGGGTAAGATACCAGCTTGAAAATGATTTAGGAATTGTGACTCAATCAGTGAATGTGTTTGTTCAAGGGGTTAGAGTTCAAAACGAGATGTAAGCCATAGTCACTTTTTTTACAGTGACAAAGGAGGATAATGGAAAAGTGGATGTAAAGAAATTAAACGCAAAGAAATTTAGGGATATGGTGATCCTCGGTAGAAATCGCCTAGATGAACATACAGAATATGTGAATTCGCTGAATGTGTTTCCTGTGCCGGATGGAGATACCGGAACAAACATGAATCTATCATTTACCAGTGGAGCAGCCGCAGTTAAGGATTCTTCCAGTGAACATATGGGAGAACTCGCACAGTCGCTGGCAAAGGGACTGCTTATGGGCGCCCGCGGAAATTCCGGTGTTATTCTTTCTCAGCTGTTCAGAGGGTTCTCTAAGGCCCTTGAAGGAAAAGAAGAAATCACCGCTGAAGATCTGGCAGCAGCTTTTCAAGGAGGCGTAGATACTGCCTATAATGCCGTGATGAAGCCGGTTGAGGGTACAATTCTTACGGTTGCTCGTCAGTCTGCCAAGGCTGGTCTGAAAAAGGCTGAAGAGACAGATAATGTTGTTGAAGTTATGGAAACAGTCCTGGACGCATCTAAGAAGTCTCTGAAGAAGACACCGGACCTCTTGCCAATTTTGAAAGAAGTTGGTGTTGTCGACAGTGGCGGTCAGGGACTCGTCTACATCTATGAAGGCTTTTTATCTTCCTTGACAGGCGAAGAACCAGCTGAAGAGGAACATGAGCTGGAAGAACTGGTTCGAGCTGAACACCATAGAAGCGGTGTACACGAACACGTGAATACTGAAGATATTACTTATGGTTACTGTACAGAAATCATGGTGCGTATCGGTGAAGGCGAGACAGTTGAAGCAGAATTTGATTACGAGGAGTTTCGTAATTACCTGGATAAACTAGGGGATTCCTTACTGGTTGTCGCTGACGAAGAAGTCATTAAAGTTCACGTGCATACTGAAAAACCGGGAGAAGTCATGAATTACGGACAGAAATTCGGTTCATTAATGAAAATAAAGGTAGACAACATGCGCGAACAGCATTCCGAACTGTCTCATTCAGATGAGAAAAAGGTTCAGAAAAAGGATTTCGCAGTTATAGCCATTGCACCAGGTGAAGGATTAAGAGAACTCTTTGAAAGTCTGGGAGTAGATTACGTTCTTCAGGGCGGTCAGACGATGAATCCGAGCACGGAAGATATCGTGAAAGCGATGGAAAGTGTACCTGCAGACAATTACATTGTTTTGCCTAATAACAAGAACATATTCATGGCAGCTGAACAAGCCGTTGAAGTCGTCGAAGGCAATGCCGCAGTGGTTGAAACGCGAACCATTCAGCAGGGACTAACGGCTATGCTGGGTTACAACCCGGCCTTGGATTTGGAGACTAATAAAGCATCTATGACAGATGAACTTGAACTGGTAAAATCCGGACAAGTCACTTTTGCTGTAAGAGATACCGAGATAAATGGTCTAGAGATTAAAAAGGACAATTACATGGGTATTATTGATGGCGAAATTAAAGTGACGGAATCTGACCTGTATACTGTAACACTTGAGACAGTAAAGCAAATGCTCGATGAAGAAAGCGAAATTGTGACTTTGCTGATTGGTGAAGATGGCAGCGAGGAAGAAGCGCAGAAACTAGCAACGTATATTGAGGAAAACCATTCTGATTTGGAAGTGGAGATACACACTGGAGATCAGCCGGTTTATCCTTACCTGATTTCAGTGGAATAAGAGTTTAGGAGAGGAATAGGAGAAACGACTTGTCATTCTGTTGTTTCCTCTATTCTTTTTTAATGGAGAGGAGAGAGGCAGTGAGAGCTAAAATTTACGATTCAGTAACAGTCCTTTCAGGTGTAGGCGAAAAAAGAGTTGAAGCATTGAATGAACTGGGTATTCAGACAATTTATGACTTGCTTACTCATTTTCCTTTCCGATATGAGGACTTGTCAGTCAAGTCCATAGAAGATATTGAAGATAATGAGAAAGTTGTACTGGAGGGGACGGCTCTTTCTGACGGTGTACTGACTTATTTCGGAAGAAAGAAAAGCCGGCTGACCTTTCGTTTAAACTGTGATCACGTTATAGTAAGCGTGACCTTTTTCAATCAGCCTTTTCTGCAGAAACAAATCACCGCAGGCAGTAGTTTAAAGGTCTTTGGCAAATGGGACGGCAATAGAAAATCTTTAAGTGGTATTAAAATTCTGTCAACTGACTTGGATAACAGCAGCCGAGAAGCCATTTATCATACGACCAAAAAGATTAGACAGTCAACTTTGGTCAAGTTAATTAAACAGGCGTGGGACATCTACCAGAATGACCTGATTGAGCCGCTTCCTGAAGACATACTGAAGAGAAATGGCCTGATGCCTTTTAAAGAAGCCATTCGGGCGATGCATTTTTCCAATGACGACCGTCTGCTGGAAGACGCAAGAGAATCACTGATTTTCAGAGAATTCTTTTATTATCAGATGAAACTGGGGTGGCGAAAATACCAGCAGAAAAATCAGCAGAGTGGCAGAAGCATTAATTATGATGTAGAAAGCCTGAAAACTTTCTTCGATTCATTGCCGTTCGCGTTGACGAATGCTCAGAAGAGAGTAGTCAATGAAGTGTGTCGGGATTTGAAATTGCCTTCTCAGAGTTTCAGATTGATTCAGGGGGACGTCGGAAGCGGGAAAACTGTAGTTGCTGCAGCAGCAATCCTGGCTGCCAAGACAGATGGACGCCAGACCGCCTTTATGGCTCCGACAGAGATTCTGGCACAGCAGCATAAACAATCATTAAATCAGATGTTTGGTGAAAGCACTTTGAAAATTGAACTCCTGACCGGTTCAACGAAGCCAAAAGACAAAAAGCGGATTCTTCAGGAATTGAAGGATGGCAGCATAGACTGTATTGTCGGCACGCATGCGCTTATTCAGGATGATGTCATTTACCATTCACTGGCACTGGTGATTACGGATGAACAGCACCGATTTGGTGTCAATCAGAGAAAAAAACTCAGAGAAAAAGGTCTCAACCCGGATGTCCTCTTCATGACAGCTACCCCGATTCCAAGAACGCTCTCCATAACAGCTTATGGAGAGATGGATGTCTCTGTTATTGATGAGATGCCGGAAGGGCGTAAAAAAGTGGCAACGTATTGGGTTAGGCCTAAACATTTAGAAAGAATCATTACATTTGCCAGAAAAGAAGTAACAAAGGGAAGGCAAGTCTATATAATCAGTCCACTGATTGAGGAATCGGAGACACTGGACCTTGAAAATGTCACCGCACTCCATCGCCTCTACCAGGATTCATTGGGTCCTGATGTTAAGGTAGGCCTGCTCCACGGTAAAATGACGCCGGCAGACAAGGATGAAGTCATGGCTGCCTTTCAGGCTAATCAATTGAACGTACTGGTCTCGACAACAGTTATCGAGGTGGGCGTTAATGTTCCAAACGCGACACTAATGATCATTCACGATGCTGACCGGTTCGGCCTAGCCCAGCTGCATCAGCTGAGAGGGCGAGTAGGACGAGGTTCGGATGAATCATACTGCGTCTTAATTGCAGATCCTAAAGGTGAAAAGGGAGCAGAGCGTATGAAAGTGATTGCGGAAACGTCTGACGGTTTTGCCTTAAGCGAGAAAGATTTGGAAATGAGAGGTCCTGGAGATATGTTCGGCTCGAAGCAGTCTGGTCTGCCTGAATTTAAAGTTGCTGACATTGTAAATGATCGGCATATATTAGAAGAAGCCAGGCAGCAGGCTATTGAACTCCTCAATACACCGGAGTTTTTGACTCATCCGACCTATGAGTTGTTGAGAAGAGAAACAGGAATAATCAGTAAGGATGAAGCATTTTTAGACTAGAAAGTATTTTAGGAGGAATGACAAGTGAGAATTGCAGTAGATGCTATGGGTGGAGATTACGCACCGGAAGAAATAGTCAAAGGGTGTGTGAAAGCAGCTGGAGAGTTCAAAGATGTAACATTAGTCTTGTATGGCCATGAACAGAAAATTAGAGAAGTTTTGAAAGACTCATATGAGAATATTGAAATTGTTCATGCTGAAGAGGTTATAAAAAGTGATGACGATCCAGTGAAATCGATTCGCAGAAAGAAAGAATCATCAATGGTAAAAGCAGCCTATTCAGTAAAAAACAAGGAAAATCATGCCTTGTTTTCTGCTGGAAACACTGGTGCCTTGCTTGCAGCGGGTACATTAATAATTGGACGGATGAAAGGCATTGACCGACCGGGTCTGCTTGCAACATTTCCATCGCTGTCAACTGAACGGCAAGTCTTTAATATGATTGATGTAGGAGCTAATGCGGACAGTAAGCCGCTGAACATCAATCAGTATGCGACATTAGGAACGTACTATTCTAAAAAAGTGCAGGGTATTCCTAATCCGACTGTGGGTCTTCTTAATAATGGGACGGAAGAAAACAAAGGGAACGAACTGTCAAAAGCAGCGTATGCGATGCTCAAGGACAATCAGGCGATAAACTTTATAGGTAATGTCGAAGCCAGAGATTTGTTGAATGGTGTAGCTGATGTAGTCGTTACAGATGGCTTTACAGGAAATGCAGTCCTGAAGACTATTGAAGGGACGGCCCTGTCGCTCATGAGCGTCATCAAAAGCAGCATAATGGATAATGGCATCAAGGCAAAGGTAGGGGGGCTGCTCCTGAAAGACAGCTTGAAAGAAGTCAAAGATTTGCTGGATTATTCGAAATACGGTGGTGCTGTATTATTCGGTTTAAAGGCACCTGTTATTAAGACACATGGATCGGCCACATCTGAACCTGTTTATCATACAATCAGACAAATTAAAGGCATGCTTGAAACAAAAGTGCTGGAAGAACTGATCCACCACTTTGAAAGTGAAGAGCAGCAGTAAACTGTAATATATGACGCTTTTTTGTAAATTACTGAAAAAGCATAGAAATTTTTAACATTATACGATACAATTACTTTTGTTAATCAAATGATATTTTAATAATTAACTAATCGAAATGTGATTAAACCATCAGAAAATGATTAAAGGAGCAAACAAAATGAGTGAACAGGAAACATTTGAAAAAGTTAAGAATATAATAGTGGAGCGATTGGGAGTAGATGAAGACAAAATTACTCGCGATACCACTTTCAAAGATGATTTAGGAGCAGACTCCTTAGATATTGTCGAATTGGTTATGGAACTTGAAGATACCTTCGGTAGAGAAATATCTGATGAGGATGCAGAACAGATTACGACAGTCGGAAAAGCAGTCGACTATATTGAAGCGAACTCTTAATTAGTATCAATTATATTTTTGTCTCTTGAATATGAGAGAAGTATTAAATTATTAGTTGGAAAATTTAACTGATTGTTATAAAATTAAAAAAGAGTATTGATATTATAAGAAAATACATGTATAATTCGATTTATATTATTAAGCTTTTAATTAGAAACTGATGAAAGTTTAATAATCTTCTCGGTTTTCGAGAAGAATAGTATAGGAGGTTAAGTAGTGGCCGTCGAACGTAGTTTGTTAGAGGTTAACAACTTAGAAACAGGGTTTAGATTTGGAGACGTTTATCATAATGCTGTTGATGGTGTTTCGTTAACATTAAAAAATAACGAGATTTTAGCAATAGTTGGAGAGTCTGGCTGTGGAAAATCCACGTTAGCAACATCCATTATGGGCTTACATGATCCAAAAAATACTCAAATCAAGGGAGAAGTTCTTTATAAAGATCTCAACCTTCTTGATTTAAATGAGAAGTTGTACAACCGTATTAGAGGTAACGACATTGGAATGATTTTCCAGGATCCACTGGGATCATTGAATCCATTAATGACAATTTATAAACAGATATCTGAATCATTGGAATATCATTCAGATCTTAATGAAGAACAGCGTAAAGAAAGAGTATTGGAACTGCTGAATCAGGTAGGCATTCCACGTCCGGAAATGATTATGAAGGCGTATCCTCATGAACTGTCCGGCGGAATGAGACAGAGGGTTGTTATTGCGATTGCTCTGGCAAACAAGCCACCTATCATCATTGCAGACGAACCCACTACTGCGCTTGATGTGACGATTCAGGCTCAGATTCTTGACCTGATGGTGGACATTCAAGATGAAACTGGGTCAGGTATTATACTTATCACACACGATTTGGGAGTCGTTGCTGAAACGGCTGATAGAGTTGCAGTAATGTATGCTGGACAAGTTGTTGAGGAAGCACCAGTTGAAGAATTGTTTGCCAATCCACTCCATCCGTATACACGTTCTCTATTAAATTCAATTCCACATGAGCTGGAAGGTGAGGACGACGAATTGCATGTAATCCATGGAACAGTACCGTCTTTACAAAAATTACCTAGAAAAGGCTGCCGATTCGCTCCAAGAATTCCTTGGATACCAGAAGCAGCACATGAAGAAAATCCAGTTTTACATGAAGTGAGTCCAAACCACAAAGTGAGATGTACATGCTGGAAGCATTTCCACTTTGAAGGGGAGGAAAAATAAAATGGGATTTATTGAAGTAAAAGATTTAAAAGTTCATTACCCGATTCGCGGTGGTGTGCTTAATACCATTCAGGATTACGTTAAAGCTGTTGATGGAGTTAACTTATCTATTGAAAGTGGTAAAACGTATGGATTAGTCGGTGAATCCGGTTCAGGAAAAACTACTATTGGTAAAACAATTATTGGTCTTGAAAAAGCCACTTCAGGAGATATTTACTATAATGATCAACTAGTTACTAACCGGGCGAGAAGTCGTCAGAAAAAATATGCTGCATACAATAAAGATGTGCAGATGATTTTCCAGGATGCAACATCATCAATGAACCCCAAGAAACGTATTCTTGATGTGGTAGCTGAGCCAATGCGTAACTATTTCGATTACACTCCGGACGAAATCAAACGAAAAGTTGTTGATTTGTTGGAAATCGTTGGAATGAACGCCGAAGCAATGTACAAGTATCCACATGAATTTTCTGGTGGTCAAAGACAACGTATTGGTGTGGCAAGAGCCGTAGCCAGTGATCCAAAGTTGATTATAGCTGATGAACCAACTTCAGCACTGGACTTATCGGTTCAGGCACAAGTACTTAACTTTATGAGACGTATTCAGAAAGAATATAACTTGAGTTACTTATTTATTTCTCATGATTTAGGCGTGGTTCAGCACATGTCCGATGACATAGCTATTATGCATAAAGGTCGATTTGTAGAACAGGGCTCAAAAGAAGCTGTTTATAATAATCCTCAGCATATATATACGAAACGTCTTCTGTCAGCTATCCCCGACATGGATCCGACCACAAGAGAAGCACATAAAGTTGAAAGACAACGAGTTGAAGCTGAATATGATGCTCAGGAAACGGAATACTATGACCCGGATGGGCGAGTATACGACCTTCAGGAGTTTGGAGACAACCATCTAGTTGCCTTGAAACCAGAAGAACCAAATGCATCACTTCAGAATGAGAAAGTGAAAACAGGAGGGGAACGTTAAAATGTGGAAGACAATAATCAGACGTTTGCTTTTGATGATTCCTCAAATTTTAATTTTGAGCATTTTAATTTTCATTATTGCAGATTTCATGCCGGGTGATCCCTTTACAGGAATGATTGACCCGAACCTGGACCCTGCACAACTTGAAGCCCAAAGGCAAGCCTTTGGACTGAACGATCCCTTACCTGTCCGTTATGTAAGATGGGTCGGAGATGCTCTTCAGGGAGACTTTGGGCGAAGCTTTAACTACCAGCAGCCTGTAGTTGCCGTTATCGGCGGACGAATGGGAAATACCGTTCGTTTGTCACTGCTTTCAATTATATTTACTTATGCAATTGGATTGCCTCTAGGTATCCTGGCTGGCCGATATAATGAATCTGTTTTGGACAAAGGCATACTTATTTATAACTTTGTCAGTTTTGCTGTGCCAATTTTCGTTCTTGCATTGCTAATGGTCTGGATATTCGGGTATAACTTGAACTGGTTCCCATCACGAGGATCAATCAGCATTAATGCGAACACAACGTGGGAAATATGGACAAGTAGACTGTACCACTTGCTGCTTCCTTCAATAACGACAGCAATATTAGGAACGACATCGATTATTCAGTACTTAAGAAGTGAAATTATTGATGCAAAAGTTTCTGACTATGTTAAAACTGCCCGATCTAAAGGTGTGCCGATTCAAAAAGTGTATACGAAGCATATATTCAGAAATGCCTCACTACCTATTGCTTCAGGTTTTGGTTTCACAGTAGTCAGTTTGTTTACTGGATCAATCTTTATTGAACAGATTTTCAGTTACCGCGGCATGGGATTTTTATTCCTCCAGTCAATTAATACACGTGATTACAGTGTCATTTTTGTACTCGTATTATTTTATGGGTTCTTAGGTCTGATTGGAACACTAATTTCTGATTTAACCTTAATGGCAGTCGATCCGCGTATTCGTATTGATTAATAAATTGTTAATTTTAGAAGGGAATGAGTAAATCTTATGGCAACAAATCAAGATGCAGAAGCTGCAGTCCTATCTGATGATATGGCCGCATCGTCACCACCTATGGGAATAAAAGTTATAGCAAGGGAATTTATGAGAGACAAATTAGCATTGTTCTCACTTGTTTTATTAATTGTCATTTTAGTAACTGTATTTATATGGTCGTTTATCATTGATCAAGATGCTGTTACAACAGTTAGTTTATGGGATTCTTATCTGCCACCGATGTCGATGAGTGAAGACCCATTCCATGAAGGTACACGGTATATCTTAGGAACAGACTCAGCTGGACGTGATATCTTTGGTTTACTCCTTATTGGAGCAAGAAACTCCATCATACTAGGTTGGTCAGTAACAGTTGTTACGAGTGCTATCGGTATTGTAGTCGGAATATTAGCTGCATACTATGCAGGTTTAGTAGATAATATTCTCATGCGTATTATTGACTTTATTATGATATTACCCCAGTTAATGATTATTATTATATTTGTTACAATCGTACCGAACTATAATGTGGTCACCTTTGCATTGATTTTGATAGTATTCAACTGGCATGGTCCTGCTCGATTTATTAGGGGACGAGCGTTAACGGTTGGACGACTGGATTTCATCAGTGCTTCAAGAACAATGGGGACACCTTCACTGGTTATCATGCTTAGAGAAATGATGCCTAATATAAGTTCATTGATTATTGTTAACTTGACATTGAACTTTGCAGGCAGTATCGGCTTAGAAACAGGGTTATCCTACTTGGGATTCGGTCTTCCGACCGGTACACCAAGTTTGGGGACGTTAGTTTCCTATGCCACCAATCCAGATATTCTGGAGAATAGAGCTTGGGTTTGGTTACCGGCTTCAACACTTATCTTAGTGTTGGTGCTGTGTATAAACTACGTCGGTCGTGCGCTTCAGCGCTCAGCAGACGCTAAACAAAGACTAGGATAAGAGAAGGGGAGAAAAACATGTCAAACAAGAAAAAATACAGCATGCTTGCGAGCACTGCTGCAGTTGCATTCATCTTGGCAGCCTGTGGGAACGGCGACAATGGTGATGCAACGGATACTAACGGGGTAGACGATAACGGATCTACTGAAGAAGTAGAAGATGTTAACGGTGATGAGGATGCTGATGGAAATGGCGAAGCTACTAGTGACGAGCCACAACCTATCGAATTTGAAACACGTGTAGAAAACGAAGGTGAACCAATTGATGGTGGTACAATGAGTATCGGTTATGTATCTGATTCACCATTTACAGGTATCTTCAGCTGGGAATTATACAGCGGTAACCCTGATGCAATCGTAATGAACTACACTATGGGTACTTTAGTAGGATACGACGAAAACTTCCAGTATGATGATTCTGGTGCGGCTACAGTTGAAGTAGATCAGGACACTAACGTTGTAACGATTACACTTCAAGATAACGTATTGTGGCACGACGGTGAGCAAGTAACAGCTGACGATATTGCCTTCACTCATGAAATTATCGGACACCCAGATTATCCTGGTGTACGTTATTCTTCAGACATGCAAAGCATCATCGGTATGGAAGCTTACAAAGCCGGCGAAGCGGACAGCATCGAAGGAATTACTGTTGTTGATGATTTGACATTAGAAATTGAGTATGAATCAGTTGGGGTTCAAATGCTTCAAGCTGGTGGCGGAATCTGGGCATATGCTGCACCACGTCACTATCTAGAAGATATTCCGGTATCAGAGCTGGAATCTGCACCTGAAATTCGTGAGAACCCAATTGGTTTCGGACCTTTCCAAGTGGATAACATTGTACCAGGTGAATCTGTATCTTACTCAAGATTTGAAGACTATTACAGAGGAACACCAAATATCGAACGTATTGAACTTGAAACAGTTCCTAGTTCAACTGCTGTAGCAGCGATGGAAAATCACCAGTTTGATTTATTCTTGAGCATGCCTACAGATCAGTACGAAAACTTTGAAAACATCCCAGGATATACCGTATTAGGTCGTGGAGAAAATGCCTACACGTATATCGGATTTAAACTGGGTGAATGGGTAACTGAAGGGGACGACATTGATCAGCCTCAGAACGTGCCTAATCCAGATGCTAAAATGGCAAACAAAAACCTAAGACAGGCTATGGCTTACGCTATGGATAACGATGCTGTTGGAGCACGTTTCTACCAAGGACTACGTAGCCGTGCGACATCTCCAATTATCCCTAACTTTGCTGACTACCATGCAGATGACTTAGAAGGCTACCCATATGATCCTGAACGTGCTATGGAATTACTTGACGAAGCAGGATATGTAGATGTTACTGGCGATGATTTCCGCGAAACTCCAGAGGGTGAAGAGTTAGTCATTAACTTTGCATCAATGTCTGGTGGAGAAGTTGCTGAACCGATCTCTGAATACTACATGCAGTCTTGGAGAAACATTGGATTGAACGTTCAACTATTGGACGGACGTCTACATGAGTTCAACTCATTCTATGACCGTGTTGAAGCAGATGATCCGGCAATTGATATCTATCAAGGAGCATGGGGAACAGGTACTGACCCAACTCCAGACGGATTGTATTCTCGTTACGCTCCATTCAACTACACTCGTTGGGCTTCAGAAGAAAACGATGCCTTCATGGAAGATATGCTTAGTGATGAAGGATTTGATACTGAATGGCGTGCAGAGGTATTTAGAGACTGGCAGGAATACTTCATGGAAGAACTGCCAATCATTCCAACACTATTCCGTAATGAAGTCTTCCCAGTTAATAACCGTGTAGGAGCTTACGACATCGGATTTGGAGTTGATCCAGATACTGATGGAGCAGGCATCCACACATGGTACTTGATTGACGAAGACCGTGCAACTGAATAATAGAATCAGATAAACAAAGATTAACTATCTAGTTTCGCTCAAACATCGCTCAATCGGCCAAAGAGATTTCATTCTCTTTGGCCGATTTTTTTGGTTTATAATAATTGTAGTTATTTTTAAAATAGGGTATTATGGAAAAGTGACACGTGTGAGTGTTTCACAATATACTTCGAATTAAATATATTAAAGATAGAGGGAATAATTATGTTTTTAGCATGGAAAGAGATAAAGTACTCTAAAACGCGGTTTGCCTTAATCATAGGAGTAGTCGTATTGATATCTTATCTGGTGTTCTTTTTAACCGGTTTAGCTTATGGACTGGCGCAGGAAAATAGAACGAGCATTGATAAGTGGGACGCTACCGGTATCGTTCTTGCAGACGAGTCTAATTTGAATATTAATATGTCGATGTTTCCGAAAAATCTAATGGACGACGTCGACGCGGAAGAGAAAGCCAGTTTAGGAATTGCCAGCAGTGTGATTCAGTTGGTAGAAGAGTCAGATGACGACAGCAAAGTGAACGTCACTTTTTTTGGTATTGATGAAGATGAGTTTATCGCACCTGAAATTATAGAAGGTGATATGTTTTCCGATAGGGATGAAGTTGTAGGAGATTTAAGTCTTCAGGAAGAGGAAGGCTATGAAGTAGGTGACGAACTGTCTCTTGCAGGTATGGATACGACGGTGACGCTGGTTGGGTTTACAGATAATTCAAAATTTAATGTTGCCCCTGTACTCTATACGAATCATGAAACATATCAGCACATACGTGCCAGTGGCTTTGGAGAACGGGAAGATGAGATTATCAGCGCCATAGTGGTCAGCAATGGCGAGGATACCATAGAAGATATAGCCACCGGAACTGATGACCTTGAGTTGTATGAAATAAATGAATTTATCAGTAACTTGCCAGGATACAACGCTCAAGTTCTTACCTTTGGATTGATGATAGGTTTTTTAGTGCTTATCGCAGCGATGATTATCGGGATATTCATTTATGTACTGACGCTTCAGAAATCCTCGATGCTCGGAGTCATGAAAGCACAAGGGATATCCTCTAAATATATTGGGAAATCAGTAGTCGGTCAGACATTTTTACTCAGTGCAATTGGTGTTTTGACGGGCTTAGCGCTGACACTGGGAACAGGTTTAGCTCTGCCGAATGCAGTGCCATTCCAGAATAACGGTTTGTTCTTTGTGTCGATAACGACGCTATTAATTGTGGTTGCTTTACTCGGAGCCTTTTTCTCAGTGAGAACTGTAGTTAAGATTGATCCGCTAGAAGCAATAGATTAGGAGATAATAGGTATGAAACTGATAGAATTAAAAGAGGTAACAAAATCATTTGATGATGGCAGAAAAAAAATAGAAGCTTTGAAGACAACAAATTTTTCAGTTGAAGAAGGAGAATTTGTATCTATAATTGGACCGAGTGGATCAGGTAAAAGTACATTTTTAACTATTATCGGGGGCCTCCAGACACCGACAGAAGGAAAAGTCTTTATAAATAACGACAAGTTCAGTGAGCTTGCAGAAAAAGAACGGGCTAAGAAACGCTTCAAGGAAATTGGGTTTATCCTACAAGCTTCCAACTTAATTCCCTTTCTTACGGTCAAAAATCAGCTTCAGCTTGTAAATAAGATAAACAAGGAAAAGTTTGATATAAAGCAGGTCGAATCGCTTTTAAACGATTTGAAGATTAATGAACTGCAGGATAAATACCCTGGCGAGCTGTCAGGTGGAGAACGGCAGCGTGCTGCTATTGCACGGGCGCTCTACCATGATCCTTCAGTCATCCTGGCAGATGAACCCACGGCCAGCCTGGATACAGAGCGGGCATTTGAAGTCGTAGAAATTTTAGCAAGGGAAACTAAAAAGAAGAAAAAAGCTACAATAATGGTTACACATGACGAACGTCTGACGGACTATTGTGATTCAGTTTATGTTATGAAAGACGGTGTGCTTAATAAAAAATGAAGAAAGCAGGGGAATTATGAAAAAATCAGTTAGTGTTATTGGTGCAGGCGTGGCAGGATTAGCCAGCGCTATCAGACTTCAGAATGCCGGTTACCAAGTTACGATTTATGAAAAGGAACAAATGGCTGGTGGTAAAATGCATCAGTTGAAAAAAGATGGCTTTACTTTTGATATTGGCCCAAGTATTGTCATGATGCCTGAAATTTACCGTGAAGTATTTGAACTGGCCGGTAAAAACCCTGATGATTATATTCCAATGGAAAGACTGGACCCAATGTATTCCGCCTATTTTGATGATGAAAAAATTGATGTATCATCAGATTTAGTTAAGCTGGTTGAACACTTGGAAGGTATTGGTGAGGAGGATGTCATTGGCTTTTTAGCTTATCTAAAAGATATTTACGAACGATTCACTGTTGCCAAAGAGTATTTTATTCAGAGACCGTTCCGAAATGCCTCTGATTTTTATAATCCTTTTATGATAAAACAGGCATTGAAATTGAAGACATTCGACAGCGCTAACCATTCCATCGGTAAATTCGTCAAGGACAAGCGTCTTCAGCAGATTTTAAGTTTTCAGACCTTGTATATTGGCATTTCGCCCTTAAACGGTCCGTCTTTGTATACTATTATTCCCATGATTGAATACTTGTATGGCATCTGGTTTATCAAGGGTGGTATGTATACCATGGCTAGCTCGATGGAGAAGCTATTCCTGGAGTTAGGTGGAGAAATACACTACAGTACAGAAATTGATGAGATAGTTATCGAGGATAAAAAAGCAACCGGCATTAAACTGAATGGTGAAAAAATAGTGTCTGATTATGTCATGTGCAATGCTGACTTTCCTTATGCTATGAAAAATTTGGTTAAAGACACTAGAGCCAAAGGGAAGTACACGGACAAGAAAATTGACAGTATGAAATATTCCTGCTCCTGTTTAGTCATGTATTTAGGAATGAACAAAAAGTATGACCAAGTGGATAACGTCCATAACTTTATTTTTTCTCAGGATCTTAATAGTAACCTGGAGGAAATTTTTGATGGGAAACTGCTGGAGAAAGCATCTTTCTACGTGTATATTGCTTCGAAAATGGATGAAACGCTTGCTCCAGAAGGCAAAGATGGCCTCTACATCCTGATTCCTGTTTCAGATTTATCTACAGCTCAGTATGAATGGAATGAGGAGACAATTGGCCATTACCGTTCTCAAATTTTGAATAAATTGAAAACTATTGAAGGTTTTGAAACGATAGAAGAAGATATTATCTCAGAGAGCTATACAACTCCAAACGATTTTGAATCTCGCTTCAATGCGTATAACGGGGCTACATTTGGTCTAAGACCGACTCTTACACAAAGTAATCACTTTAGACCACAAGCAAAAGCCAAGAAGGTCGATAATCTTTACTTTACCGGGAGCAGTACCCACCCCGGAGCAGGTGTACCTATTGTACTTACTTCGGCAAAAATTGCTACAGAAGAATTAATGCTTGATGATAAGTAAAAAGAAGCGGCTTCCTGGATAAGGGGCCGCTTCTTTTAGTGTAAATGTGTAATAATTTTATGATATACCTTAAAGACTGAGCGAGAAGTTAAAGAGAGAAATACTTAGAAAGATAGTCTGCTACGCCATGCTCGTCATTGCTGACCGCAGTGATATCATCTGCAATATTTTTAAGTGACTGTATTCCATTGGCCATAACAACGCCTTGTCCGGCATACTGAATCATTTCATAGTCATTTTCCTGATCACCAAATGCCAGGATGTCTTTTCGTTCAATACCATAATAAGAGGCTATGCGTTCGAGCCCAAGTGCTTTCTGCACACCTGCAGCCACTACTTCAAGACAAGGTGTATCTCCGCCCCACATACGCACTTCAACTGAACCCTCATATTGTTCTACAATTTTCTGCTCAATATAGGGCTGATAATCACGCGTGGTTGTGAAGACACCTACAGATGTTGGATCTTCTGTCAATATTTCCGGTCGCAATTGTTTGCTGACTTGGATGCCTTCCGGAAAGAAATCCGGATAAGGGATATACTCGCCTTCAATGTAGATGGAACGCTGTGATTCGGCTGCAATGAGCTGAACTTCTGGGTTGGACTTTAGAGATAACATGGATAATGCGAGTTCTTTGCTCAGTGTTTTATGGTAGTTATGAGACCAGTCACGATCAGCAGGCTTGTGACACCAAGCTCCATTAAAATTAACGATAGGGGTATCCAGTTTCAGCTCATCATAATAATAATAGCTGTTTCTATAGGGTCTGCCTGTAACGATGGATACAATGTGTCCTTGTTGTCGCAGGCGGGTCAGGACACTCTTAGTTTCAGCCGATATCATCGATTGATTATTAAGTGTGGTACCATCCAAGTCTAACGCAATCAGTTTCTTATTCATAAGTTTTCTCCTATTCTCTACTAAATAATCATCTTTCAACAGTATAACAAATGACTTGTAAAAAGTATATTTTGTCAGGGAATAACTTCAGTAATGACACGAATTGTTTAATATTTAAGTGAAACAAATCAGCTAATTATGTTAGAATAAGAGTTGTATAAGCATTATGGTGGTAAGTCAAGAGAATAGATTATAAATAGACAACCTAATTTCATAAAAAAGGGTTCACTGAACTAAACCGTCACGTATTCGAAAATACGTTCGGTTTATGTCTTCGGATAG
>NZ_BAAGPH010000002.1:0-70517 GCF_054784355.1 Alkalibacterium psychrotolerans
TGTGCGGTGACGATGGCGGGAAGGATCCACCTGTTCCCATTCCGAACACAGCCGTTAAGCTTCCCAGCGCCGAGGATAGTGAAGGGTCTCCCTTTGTGAAAGCAGGACGTTGCCGTGCAGCTCTTTTATTGTTTAAAACCGGAGGTTTAGCTCAGTTGGGAGAGCATCTGCCTTACAAGCAGAGGGTCAGCGGTTCGAGCCCGTTAACCTCCATTGCACGAAGAGCCGTTAGCTCAGTTGGTAGAGCATCTGACTTTTAATCAGAGGGNTTTAAGAAAAACGCGGATGTGGCGGAATTGGCAGACGCACTAGATTTAGGATCTAGCGCTTCACGGCGTGGGGGTTCAAGTCCCTCCATCCGCATGATTGTTTTCTTAAATAGGTAATGCCGGCTTAGCTCAGTTGGTAGAGCAACTGATTTGTAATCAGTGGGTCGAGGGTTCAAATCCTTTAGCCGGCATCTTTTTTTACTTAGTTACTTATGCGGAAGTAGTTCAGTGGTAGAACATCACCTTGCCAAGGTGGGGGTCGCGGGTTCGAATCCCGTCTTCCGCTTGTTTACCTTTACAAGTAAGTCCAATCACACTCATGCCGGGGTGGCGGAATTGGTAGACGCACAGGACTTAAAATCCTGCGGAGAGTTTTCTCCGTGCCGGTTCGACTCCGGCCCTCGGTACTAATACTATAATGCACCCTTAGCTCAATTGGATAGAGTACCTGACTACGAATCAGGCGGTTAGAGGTTCGACTCCTCTAGGGTGCACTTTATTTTCGGGAAGTAGCTCAGCTTGGTAGAGCACCTGGTTTGGGACCAGGGGGTCGCAGGTTCGAATCCTGTCTTCCCGATTGCAATAAAATGGCGGTGTAGCTCAGCTGGCTAGAGCGTACGGTTCATACCCGTGAGGTCGGGGGTTCGATCCCCTCCGCCGCTATGGAAGCGGACCTTTAGCTCAGTTGGTTAGAGCGAACGGCTCATAACCGTTAGGTCGCAGGTTCGAGTCCTGCAAGGTCCATTAATATTATCGCGGAGTAGAGCAGTTGGCAGCTCGTCGGGCTCATAACCCGGAGGTCGCAGGTTCGAGTCCTGCCTCCGCAATTTGCTCTAACTGTTGTTGCTTTAGCAACTTACAGGTAGAGTACGCGTAACGAAGTGGAGCGCGATGTGAGGAAAGCTCACAATTAAAGTGTTTAAAAGTGAGGTCCCGTAGTGTAGCGGTTATCACGCCTGCCTGTCACGCAGGAGATCGCGGGTTCGATTCCCGTCGGGACCGTTTTATGCGGGTGTAGTTTAGTGGTAAAACCCCAGCCTTCCAAGCTGATGTCGGGAGTTCGATTCTCCTCACCCGCTTTTATACAGCAATGTATAAGCAATATTTTTAGGGCCTATAGCTCAGCTGGTTAGAGCGCACGCCTGATAAGCGTGAGGTCGATGGTTCGAGTCCATTTAGGCCCATTATATCAATTTTTAATTGGTATGGGGAAGTACTCAAGTGGCTGAAGAGGCGCCCCTGCTAAGGGTGTAGGTCGGTTTTCCCGGCGCGAGGGTTCAAATCCCTCCTTCTCCGTTCTTCATTTTTTTAATTTTAGGCCCCTTGGTCAAGCGGTTAAGACACCGCCCTTTCACGGCGGTAACACGGGTTCGAATCCCGTAGGGGTCATAATAACTGAATTGTTATTTGTCGGAGGATTACCCAAGTCCGGCTTAAGGGAACGGTCTTGAAAACCGTCAGGCGTGTAAAAGCGCGCGTGGGTTCGAATCCCACATCCTCCTTTCTAATGGTTGTCATTGCTTTAGCAATATACAACCATTAGACACTACGAGTGTTAATGAGTAGTGTCTCCGATTGAAGGTCTTGTGGCTTCTTTAGAAGCTTACAAGCTCAGTACACGCGGTCTTCAGACCGTCGTGTTTCCGATTTAATCACTGTCAAGCTTCTATGCTTCACAGTTTCTGTACACTACGAGCACTGCTGAGTAGTGTTTTCTAATATTTAGTACTAGGTCCCGTAGTGTAGCGGTTATCACGCCTGCCTGTCACGCAGGAGATCGCGGGTTCGATTCCCGTCGGGACCGTTTTTATTTAGGCGCTGTAGCTCAGTTGGTAGAGCAACGGATTGAAGCTCCGTGTGTCGGCAGTTCGACTCTGTCCAGCGCCATCTTTATTATTAAGCGGGTGTAGTTTAGTGGTAAAACCCCAGCCTTCCAAGCTGATGTCGGGAGTTCGATTCTCCTCACCCGCTTACTGTATCAGCGGTGAGTCATTCGTAATAAAAAAGCGATTATCCTCAAAGGAGGGTGATCGCTTTTTTTTATTTTAACACCTCAGTCTACTATTTCTGACTGCTTACTATAATTGCCTAGTTTATTCACTGACAGATAGACCAGGTAAATACTTATGAGATAGACCGTCAGGGTCGAATTGAAGAAGTAAGTCTGACTATAAAAGGAAAAACTGTTTAAGACAACTACGATAATAAAGCTCTCAATCCCATGAAATAGATTTAGCATGTCAAAATGGAAAAAATGTTTTCTCAAGGAAAAGAGCAGTATTATTGCAGAAAACAGCATTAACGTAAAAGGGGAATAGCGGAGTGAAAAATATATCAATGGTAAAGCTAAACAGGCAATTGCTCCAATAATTTTTCTCCTCAACTTGAGAGTAAGAATATAGTTTATATGAAAAATTCCGGTTGTCAGAATCAGCAAGAGCAAAGCTGATATCCAGTGAATGCCATCATATCGTAAGGACAGTGAAAATCCGATGCCATTTGATAGCATTAATACTATTAAAAGTTTTAATGCTGCTTTTAGAGTTGATTTGTTCATTAGATCACGTCTTTCATTTAAGTAACAATTCATTCCTTTAATGATAACAGAAATATTCAAGGTTGAATATCAAATTATTGGCTGTAGGCAATGTTTTTACCTATAAATTGTGGTAAACTAATATAGGTTTACAATGAATTCCCGATAGGACGGCCAGAACCGGTCGGAAGCCTTGTAACCGAACAAATTAGGGGGAATAATAATGAGAGAAAAACATTTATTTACATCAGAATCTGTAACAGAAGGTCATCCGGATAAAATCGCGGATCAGATTAGTGACGCTATTTTGGATGCGATTCTATCTAAAGATCCTGAAGCAAGAGTGGCCTGTGAAACAATGGTCACAACAGGTCTGGTTTTAATTGCAGGAGAAATCCGTACAGAAACGTATGTGGATATGCAGAAGATTGCCCGAGATACCATTCGCGAAATTGGATATACTCGAGCTAAGTACGGTTTTGATGCTGACACATGTGCTGTTTTAGTATCCATCGATGATCAGTCTCCAGATATTGCTGAAGGAGTAGATGATTCCTTTGAGTACAAAACTGAGACGCATGATGCACTGGATAAAATTGGAGCGGGCGATCAAGGGTTAATGTTTGGTTATGCTACCAACGAAACACCGGAGTTGATGCCTTTACCTATTTCGTTAAGTCATAAGTTGACTAAACAACTGGGCAAAGTGAGGAAGGACAAGACACTTGACTACCTTAGACCGGATGGTAAAGCTCAGGTAACAGTTGAATATGATGAATACAATCAGCCTGCCAGAATTGATGCCATTGTCGTCAGTACACAGCATCGGCCTGACATAACACCAGCTCATCTGAAAGAAGACATTATCAATAAGGTAATCAAAGAAGTCATTCCTGAAAAGTGGCTGGATGATGAGACTAAATACTACATTAACCCAACTGGTCGCTTTGTCATTGGCGGACCACAAGGTGATGCGGGATTAACAGGTAGAAAAATCATTGTAGACACATATGGAGGCTATGCACGACACGGTGGTGGTGCATTTTCCGGGAAAGATGCCACAAAAGTTGACCGTTCTGCTAGTTATGTTGCACGATATATAGCGAAAAATATTGTAGCTGCTAAGTTAGCCGATAAAGTTGAAGTACAATTAGCTTATGCTATTGGTGTCGCTCATCCTGTTTCAATTTCCGTCGATACGTTTGATACAGGAACTGTTTCTGAAGAGAAATTGATTGAAGCAGTCAGAAAAACCTTTGATTTAAGACCAGCAGGCATTATTCAAATGCTTGATTTAAAGAAACCGATATATAGACAGACTGCAGCTTATGGACACTTCGGACGATCTGATATTGATTTACCGTGGGAAAGAACTGACAAAGTAGACGAATTGAAAAATTGTCTATAAAATAATATAAAGTACAGGATTTCATTGAGATTCTGTACTTTGTTTTTAGCACGGGTCAATATAGTTCAGGCAGTTGAGGGTACAAATTCATTAATGACGTTTGTAATAAATATTTAAAGAAGCTTTTCACCATAAACGACTGCATATACTATACTGCTAATTTCACGTGTGGTATACTTTTAGAGATAGATATATGACTCTCGATTTTAATAGCAAGTTGAATGAATTAAGAGAATGATTTTGTTTGAGAAATACTTTGGGTAGGTGAATACGGTTGAACGAAATAGGAGATAAGCTAAAAGAAGCACGACAATCTCAGGGGTACACACTCGATGATTTACAACAGATGACTAAAATACAAAAAAGGTATCTAATTGCAGTTGAAGAAGGTAATTTGGATGTTTTGCCGGGGAATTTCTATGCACGAGCCTTTATTAAACAATATGCCGATTCAGTAGGATTAAATGGGGAAGAATTGATTAAAGAACATATGGATTCTCTGCCTCAAGTCAGTGAAACAACCTACTCTAAGGGAGTAGACAGTAAGCAGACACGCTCGAAGAATAAAAGTAGCGGCTTTCTGGCTACCATTCAGGACAGCTTGCCTACCATCCTTATCGTACTGCTTGTCATTGCCATTATATTTGCAATTTATCTGGCTGTGACTTTTGGTGGAGGAAATGCTGATTCTGATTCTTTCATACAGGGAGACGACGCATCAGAGATTGTAGAAGTCGACGATAATGGTGAGGAGTCGGATGAAGAAGCCGATACAGACGATGAGTACACAGAAGATCAGGCATCAGACTCTGAAGATATTGATAACGATGAAAGCGAAGACGACGACTCAGAAGAAGATGAGTCGGCAGAACAGACTGTTGAAGAGTCCGGTGGTACTGGAAACTCCACAGTCTATACCATTCAGGGAGATCATCCGACTGAACAAGTCTTAACGTTATCTGCAGAAGGTGGTTCTTCCTGGGTAAGTATAGAGGTTGACGGGACAATGACCGAGCAGGGATTAATTGATGATGGACAGTCATTATCTGTCGATTTTGATGATACGGTATCGGAGATTGCATTAGTCATAGGTAATGCATCAGCTACCTTAGTTGAGCTGAACGATATGGAACTTCCAGCTGCGGTCGAAGCAGTACGTCAGGAAATGTATATCAGTTTTGAATAAATAAACAGTTTAAGGCAGACCAGTATACGTTACTGGTCTATTTTAACTATCAGGAGGAAAAAATGAACTTACCTAACAAGATAACCCTATTTAGAATTTTTCTTATTCCGCTTTTTATGATACTGGTTCTTATTCCTTTTGACTGGGGAACGTTTAATGCTCTTGGCTCATCAGTTGAAAACCATCTGCTTATAGCGGCAGTTGTCTTTTCTGTTGCTAGTTTTACTGACTGGCTTGACGGGTATTTGGCCAGAAAAATGAATATTGTTTCTAACTTTGGAAAATTTGCCGATCCACTGGCTGACAAAATGCTGGTAATGACTGCGCTTATTCTTCTAGTAGAACTGGGATTGGCCCCATCATGGGTTGTGGCGATAATTGTATCAAGAGAGTTAGCCGTTACTGGTCTGCGACTGATTTTGGTGGAGCAAGGCGGTACGGTCATGGCTGCAGGATGGCCGGGTAAAATTAAGACGAATACCCAAATGTTTGCCATCATCTTTTTACTCATTAATGATTTTCCGTTCGGGTTTATTGACATTTCTGTAGGAACAGTATTGCTGTATATCTGTCTTTTCTTTACTATTTATTCAGGAATTAATTACTTTTATAATGCACGTGAGGTATTCTCAGGAACATTTTCAGAATAAGCCAACTACTTTCTGGTCTGCAGCTTTCATGCTGCAGGCTTTTTTAATTCATATTTATCAGTTATTGGGCAGTCCTGTGATAAAATAATAGTGACTTTTCAAATAAAAGGTAAATATATAATACAGGAGGATAATCATGAAAGCTGAAATCATTTCAATTGGAACAGAACTGCTGTTAGGCCAGGTTGTCAACACGAATGCTGCTTATATCTCTAGACAACTGGCTTCTTTGGGTATCGAGGTCTATCATCACGTAACAGTAGGCGACAATAAAGAAAGGCTCGTAGAAGCTGTAAAAACAGCTGAGGA
The DNA here is from genome assembly GCF_054784355.1 of Alkalibacterium psychrotolerans. NCBI lineage: Bacteria > Bacillati > Bacillota > Bacilli > Lactobacillales > Carnobacteriaceae > Alkalibacterium > Alkalibacterium psychrotolerans. Next base: position 6,359 of record NZ_BAAGPH010000002.1, read on the forward strand.
GCGGGTAGATCTCATTGTCCTCTCTGGTGGGCTTGGACCGACTCAAGATGACATTACTAAAAAGACCTTATCGGAATATTTAGATGTCGAACTTATTCTTCATGAAGAAACAGAAGACAAGATTATTACGTATCATAAAAACTCTGATTTTAAGATGCCAGAGAACAATCAGCTTCAAGCTTTGATTCTTGCTGATTCGACACCTTTGGATAACGATACCGGCCTTGCTATAGGGATGATGCTATCCAAGAGTAAGCATCATTATGTCTTGTTGCCCGGTCCTCCTGATGAACTGGAACCTATGGTTGAGAATCATCTGAAGAAGGAACTTGTGAAGCATATCATGGAGGAGCAAGTACTCGTTTCACGAGTTTTACGCTTCTTCGGCTTGACTGAAGCGCAACTGGCTGAAAAAATAGATGACATTATTTCGGAGCAAAGTAATCCGACTGTTGCCATTTATGCGAATGCGGGTGAAATAACCGTCAGACTAACGGCTAAGGCTAAAGATGATGACGAAGGGTATGCGGCTATTGATAAAGTAGAAAAGAAGATTATGGGCATACTTTCTGACTACTTTTTTGGGTATGGTGAAAAAACAATGGTTGAAGTAATCAAGGATAAGCTCAAAGAAAAAGAACTGACCATTACTGCAGCAGAAAGTTTAACTGGTGGCGCATTTATGAGCGAATTGACCAGTGGACATGGCACAAGTGAAATATTCGAAGGAGGCCTGGTGACTTATAGCGCGGATAAAAAGAATAAAGTCTTAAAGGTTAGAAAAAAAACAATAAAAGACTTTGGAGTAGTCAGTGGCGAATGCGCTATTGAGATGGCAGAAAGGTCCAGAGAGCTCTTTAATGCGGACATTGGAGTTGGCTTGACCGGTGTGGCCGGCCCCAGTTCTCTAGAAAAACAAATTCCAGGGACAGTATGGATTGGCATATCATATAAGGGAAAAGAAAGCTTCTCAAAGCACTTTCACTTCAGTTATAAACGCAATAAAAACAGGCAAATGGCTGTCTTGAATGCACTGGAATTGGTTAGACGTACGATAGATGATCTGCCAATTGAAGACAGGAAGTATTATGGTGAAGATAAACAGTAAAGCGAATAAACGTTCGAAAAAAGCTTGATTTTTCTGCTCTACAAGCGTAAAATATAAAGAGTAGACAAAAGTAAAATCCCGAATTATGAATGCTCTAGGAGGAAAAAGAATGTCAGATGATCGCGCGAAAGCATTAGAGACAGCACTGAAAAAAATTGAAAAAAGTTATGGTAAAGGTTCAATAATGAAAATGGGCGAAAAGGTGGATACTCAAGTCAAGACAGTATCCAGTGGCTCGCTCTCACTAGATGTCGCTTTAGGTATAGGTGGGTATCCACGTGGACGAATTATTGAAGTATATGGTCCTGAGAGTTCAGGTAAAACAACAGTAGCTCTTCATGCTATTGCGTCGGTTCAGGCAAATGGCGGAATTGCTGCCTTTATCGATGCCGAGCACGCTCTTGATCCTAAATATGCACGAGCTTTAGGTGTGGATATTGATGAATTGCTCCTGTCACAACCGGATACAGGCGAGCAGGCCTTGGAAATTGCTGATGCACTTGTATCAAGTGGTGCGGTTGACATGGTCGTTATTGATTCAGTAGCTGCTCTGGTTCCCCGTGCAGAAATTGACGGAGAAATGGGAGACTCACACATTGGACTTCAGGCTCGACTGATGTCCCAAGCTTTGCGTAAGCTATCAGGTTCAATTAACAAGACTAAGACCATTGCTTTGTTCATTAACCAGATTCGTGAAAAAGTAGGCGTGATGTTTGGTAATCCTGAAACCACTCCAGGTGGTCGTGCACTTAAGTTCTACTCTTCTGTCAGACTGGAAGTCAGACGTGGTGAATCAATCAAATCAGGTCAGGATATGACAGGTAACCGTACGAAGATTAAAGTTGTTAAGAACAAAGTAGCCCCACCATTTAAGACCGCATTGGTGGATATCATGTACGGTCAGGGGATTTCTCAGATTGGTGAGATTGTTGATATGGGATCAGACATGGACATCATTACGAAGGCGGGTGCGTGGTATTCCTATGGGGAAGAGCGTATCGGTCAAGGTAGAGAGAACGCCAAGCAGTATCTGACGGAACATCCTGAACTGAGAGCTGAAATCGAGAAGAAAGTTCGAGCAGCATATGGTATTGGTGATGAAGAAGTTGAAATTGTTGAAAGTGTGGATCCGGAAACACTGGAATTAGACTAAGTTTTTAAAAAGGCAAGTCATTCTGCAGTCAAAGAATGACTTGCCTTTTAACATGTAGACAAACGGATACCGACTTAAATCTTAGTTGACAGAAGCTGTAAGTATCTATAAAATTAAAGTAGTATGTTTCTATAAAAAACGAGACAGTACTAATCGTGTACCCTAACATAAATTCGATATTGTATAATATCTGATTATTTTAATGCATGACAAAAACAAAATATGATACGGAGGTGATTAGATGGATATTATTTTAACAGCCTTCGCTATCATCGTTGCTTTAATTATTGGAATTGTCGCAGGATCTTATTTTACGAAACAAAGTTTTGAAAAAAGATTAGCTAATTCTAAACGAACAGCTGAAGACATTGTGGAAGACGCAAACAAAGAAGCTGAAACTTTGAAAAAAGAAGCGTTGCTGGAGGCTAAAGAAGAAATCCATTCTTATCGTACGGAAGCAGAGTGGGAGCTGAAAGAACGTCGAACTGAAGTGTCTCGTCAGGAAAACAGACTGGCTCAGAGAGAAGACAATCTTGAGCGAAAAGAGACCACTTTAGATAAAAGGGAAAGTTCATTGCAAAGCAGAGAAGATAAATTGTCTGCTCGTCAGAAGAAAGTGGAAGAGCTGGAGAAAACTGCTGAACAATTAGTAGAGGAACAGCAAAATAAGCTTCATACTATAGCAGTTTTGTCAGAAGAAGAAGCAAAATCTATCGTGCTGAAATCTACAGAAGACGACTTGTCTAGAGATATGGCAGTAATGGTCAAGCGTTACGAAGATCAGGCTAAAGTGGAAGCGGACAGAAGAGCAAAAGCTCTCGTTACTCAAGCCATACAGCGCTGTGCAGCCGATCAGGTAACAGAATCGACAGTCAGTGTCATCAATCTTCCAAATGATGATATGAAAGGCCGCATTATCGGAAGAGAAGGACGTAACATCAGAACGCTTGAGAGTCTGACTGGTATGGACCTGATTATTGATGATACACCGGAAGCAGTGGTTCTGAGCGGGTACGACCCAATCAGAAGAGAAACTGCCAAGATGGCATTGGAAAAACTAATATCTGACGGACGTATTCATCCTGGACGAATTGAAGAAGCTGTAGAAAAATCTCGTAAAGAGATGGACGAAAGAATCAGAGAAATCGGTGAAGAAGCGATGTTTGAATTAGGTATTCACTCCATCCATCCCGATTTAATGAAGATTGTCGGCCGTTTGCATTTCAGAACAAGTTACGGTCAAAATGTATTGAATCACTCTATAGAAGTTGCCAAGCTAGCCGGCGTCATGGCGGCAGAACTAGGCGAAGATATTCAGCTGGCAAAACGTGCCGGTTTACTGCATGATATCGGTAAGGCACTGGATAGTGAAGTTGAAGGTTCACACGTTGAAATTGGTGCGCAAATTGCTATGAAGTATCAGGAAAATGAAACAGTCATCAATGCGATTGCCTCGCATCATGGTGATGTTGAAGCCAGTTCCGTTATTTCAGTCCTTGTAGAAGCTGCTGATGCAATTTCAGCTGCAAGGCCAGGAGCAAGAAGTGAATCACTTGAACACTACTTACAGCGATTGGAAAATCTGGAAAGAATTTCTAACAGCCATAAAGGTGTGAAAGAGAGTTACGCTATTCAAGCTGGACGAGAAGTACGTATTATTGTGAAGCCGGATCAACTGGATGACAGTATGGCATCCAAGCTGGCTCGAGACGTACGCAAGCAGATAGAGGAAGATATGGATTATCCTGGACACATTAAAGTAACGGTTATACGCGAAACCAGAGCAGTAGAATACGCAAAATAAATTTCAGTAACCAATCATAGCAGGCTCATAAACGGGTCTGTCATGATTGGTTTTTTTATTTGGAAGTTAGGCTAAAGGATTTTGATTTTCACTGACAATAACTGGTAAAATAAAGAGACCGATTAGAAAAGAGGAGAAGGAATGAAAGTTTTATTTATTGGAGATGTGGTAGGCACTCCGGGAATGACTATGATGAAAAACTGGTTGCCTAAGATTAAAGAGAAATACAAACCTCAGGCAACTGTAGTCAATGGTGAGAATGCCGCACCTAACGGAAGAGGGATTACCGAGAAATTGTATAAGGAACTTTTAAAAAATGGTGCAGACTTGATTACTATGGGTAATCACACATGGGACCAGAGGGAAGTTTATGACTTTATTGCTTCCGCTAATAAAATGATTCGACCGGCGAATTACCCGGATAACTCCGTTACACCAGGAAAAGGATTGGCTTATATCACGATTAATCAGACTAAACTTGCGGTCATCAACCTGCACGGCCGGGCCTTTATGGGGGACTTGGAAGATCCTTTTCGAGCAGCTGCTTCTCTTGTTGAAGACGCTAAAAAAGTGACGGACAATATCCTTATTGACTTTCATGCTGAAGCGACAAGTGAGAAAGAAGCGCTAGGCTGGTATATGGACGGTAAAGTATCCGCTCTAGTAGGCACACATACACATGTGCAGACTAATGATGCCAGAATTCTGCCTCAGGGAACAGCTTATATGACGGATGTCGGAATGACGGGCTTCTACGATGGGGTTCTTGGTATGAAGAAAGAATCCATTCTAAATAGATTTCTGACACAGATGCCGCAGCGGTTTGAAGTCCCTGAACAGGGAAGAAGTCGTTTGAATGGCTGTATAATAGATATTGATACTAAAACAGGTCAGGCTAAATCAATTAAAGCGATAAGAATTGATGATGATAACTTGTTTATGACTTAATTTGAAAGTAATTTAGAAAGAGTGAGAAGAGTGCCTCAAAAGACAAAACACACACCGATGATGGAACAGTACTTATCGATAAAGAAACAGTACCCCTATGCGTTCTTATTTTACCGCCTTGGCGATTTTTATGAACTTTTTTTTGAAGATGCCGTGGAAGTCTCAAGACTGCTTGAGCTGAATCTGACCAGTAGAAACAAGAACGCGGAAGAACAGATTCCAATGTGCGGAGTCCCGCATCATGCCGCTCAAGGCTATATTGACACATTAATTGGAATGGGGTATAAAGTGGCTATCTGTGAACAGGTAGAGGACCCTAAAGAAGCAAAAGGCATGGTAAAAAGAGAAGTTGTACAAGTAGTGACGCCGGGCACAGTCATGCAGTCAAAAACGGTAGAAGCTAAAGAAAACAACTATTTAGCGGCCATTACCCGCATGGATTCTACTATCGGTCTGGCCTATGCCGATTTAACGACTGGCGAAGTGAAAGTCACTGAACTTGAGACGACCCAGGAAGTAGTGAATGAGATAGCGTCTCTTAAAAGTAAGGAACTGATTGTTGAGCCGGGTGATTTTCTTGAATTGCAGGAAACGCTGAACAACTATTATAATATTGCCGTCTCCCATCCTCAAAAGACAACGTATGACCATGATTTAAACAAGTTAAAGGAAAAGCTGCCAAACAGCAGACTGGATAAAGTCGTTGATTTACTGCTGCATTATCTGTCGGAAACACAGATGAGAAGCCTGGATCACCTGCAGGACGTGACTGTGTACAACACAGCTCATTATTTGTTATATGGACAGGATGCCAGGAGAAATTTAGAACTAACTTCTTCCTTGAGAGACGGGTCAAAAAACGGCACGCTTTTGTGGCTTCTGGATGATACAAAAACGGCTATGGGCGGCCGCATGCTTAGGTCCTGGCTGGAAAAACCTCTGGTCGATAAAGGTAAAATAACAGATCGGCTGAACAGTGTGGAATCCCTGCTCAATCACTTTTTTGAACGAAGCGACTTGAGAGACATTCTAAAGCAGATTTATGATTTAGAGCGTCTGGCAGGAAGAATCGCTTATGGGTCGGTCAATGCGCGCGATCTGGTTCAGTTAAAACGATCCCTTAGTCAAATTCCTTTGCTGATTGACTTGCTAGAAGGAATCAATGATGAAGGCAACTGGGATGCTTATCTGAACCAGCTGGACCCTATCGAAGAGGTCGAAACGTTAATTGATCAGGCTATTAGCGAAGAGCCGCCTATTTCACTTACCGAAGGAGACATCATCAAACAGGGCTACAATCAGCAGCTGGATAATTACAGAGAAGCCATGACGAATGGAAAACAATGGCTGGCTGAACTGGAGCAGGAAGAGCGAAAGGCTACAGGTATTAAGAATCTGAAGATAGGGTTCAACAAAGTGTTTGGGTATTACATTGAGGTGTCCAAAGGAAATGTAGCGAAGCTTGAAGAAGGCCGGTACGAACGAAAACAGACTCTGGCTAATGCAGAGCGATACAGTACCCCGGGCTTAAAAGAAAAAGAAGCGTTAATTTTAGAAGCTGAAGAAAAATCCCGTCAGCTGGAATACACCTTGTTTACTGAAGTGCGTCAGGAAATCAAAGAGTCCATCGATAGAGTACAGCGACTCGCCCGTGTAGTTGCCACTATTGATGCTCTACAGAGTTTTGCTTCAGTCAGTGAAGAATACAATTATGTTAGACCGAGCATGACTGAGACGGGTAAAGATATAGCTATCGTTAAAGGCAGACACCCCGTTGTGGAAAAAGTTATGGGGGAACATGCCTATGTACCGAATGATGTCACGTTGAACAAAGGGACATCCATATTGCTTATCACTGGACCGAATATGTCCGGTAAGAGTACTTTTATGAGACAGCTGGCGCTGAGTGTGATTATGGCGCAAATGGGCTGTTTTGTCCCTGCTGAAAAAGCGGATCTGCCTATCTTTGACCGACTGTTTACGCGTATTGGAGCCATGGATGACCTTATTGGCGGGCAAAGTACCTTTATGGTTGAAATGAATGAGACCAATCAGGCACTGCGCTATGCGACTGAAAAAAGTCTACTGCTGTTCGATGAGATTGGCAGAGGAACAGCCACTTACGATGGGATGGCTCTTGCCGAGGCCATAATAGAACACGTGCACGACACGATTGGTGCCAACACGTTATTCTCAACGCATTATCATGAACTGACGGTACTGGAAGACCGTCTTGAGGGACTTCAGAATGTCCATGTCGGCGCCGTGGAAGAAGAAGGGGATTTAGTCTTTCTTCATAAAATGATGCCTGGACCAGCAGATAAGAGCTACGGTGTACAAGTAGCTAAACTGGCGGGATTACCTGCCAACCTTCTTAAAAGAGCTGAAACAATTCTAACTGACTTGGAAAAGAAGGAAACGGATTTATTTGTCGATGAAACCAAAGAAAAACACGTCAGAAATGAAGATGCAGCTGTAAAGATTAAAAGTGAAGAAGGTCAGCTGGATTTATTTGATACGTTGTCTGATAAGGAACAGGAAATCCTGGAAGAAGTGAGAAAACTGAGTGTATTGAACACTACACCTATTGAAGCACTGCAGATTCTCAGTACATTGCAGGAAAAAATAAACAAAGTGTAAGCAGAGAGTGGGGGAAGTCATGTCACAAACGATTCAAGTCATGTCATCGAATCTTGCCAATCAGATTGCTGCAGGTGAAGTTATTGAACGCCCTGCTTCAGTTGTGAAAGAGCTTGTGGAAAATGCCATTGATGCGGGGAGTACCCGTATTGAAGTGACTGTAGAAGAAGCCGGACTTAAACATATCAGAGTAGTGGACGACGGGGAAGGCATTCCTTTTGATGAAGTTCTCTCTGCTTTTGAACGTCACGCAACCAGCAAACTGCTGACCGATGAAGACTTGTTCAGAATTCGGACACTTGGGTTCAGAGGAGAAGCCTTACCCAGTATTGCCTCAGTGTCAAAAGTGGCTCTGGAATCGGCTCAGGAAAAAGAGTCGGGAAAGCGAGTTGAGCTGGAGGGGGGCACGGTAACGGTCAACCAGAGCGCTAAAGCCCGCAAAGGGACTGACATAACAGTCAGTGAGCTGTTTTTCAACACACCGGCACGATTAAAGTATGTCAAAACTTTAAAAACTGAACAGGCCCATATCAATGATACGATTAACCGTTTTGCACTCGCTCATCCAGAAATATCGTTTAAACTGGTTTCGGATGGTTCCACAGTGATTAAGACTGTAGGGAATGATAAACAGATTCAAGCGATAGCAGGTGTGTATGGCGTGGATACAGCACGAAAAATGAAAGCAATCAGTGGGCAGTCATTTGACTACGAAGTGAACGGCTTTGTATCCTTGCCTGAACTGACACGAGCCAGTAATTCCTATATTACACTGATTATCAATGGCAGAGTCATTAAAAACTTTGCCTTGAATCGGGCAATAGTAGACGGCTACGGCTCGACTCTTATGGTGGGACGTTACCCAGTTGCCGTCATTACGATTACCATGGATCCAAAACTGCTGGATGTGAACGTTCATCCGACGAAACAGCAGGTAAGAATCAGCAGTGAAAAAGATTTGGGCCAGTTAATCTCTGATACTATCAAAGATACCCTGTCCAAAGAAAGACGCATTCCAAATGCTGTTGAAAATATTTACGATTCAGCATCCAAAAAGCTTCAAGGTGAAAAAACAACGAGCCAGCAGACACAGTTCAAGCTAGAGCAGTCTTCGTCTATTGAAAGCCCTAAAAATGACTGGAAAGCGAATCCTCGTCGATTTAATGAGAGGACGAAAGACACAGAAGACCGGACATATTCGGGCTGGAAAAGTGAAAGATCTCAGAATAATGATATAATAAAAGAGAGCGCAGCGCTCACTCATCAGGAGCCGGTACTGAAAACAGCCTTAAGACAGTCGCCTGAGCAAGAAACAGCAGCTGGCTTTCCGGATCTGGACTATATCGGTCAAATGCACGGGACCTATTTGTTTGCACAAAACGATTATGGCTTGTTTATCATTGATCAGCATGCTGCTCAGGAGCGCATAAAGTATGAGTTTTTCAAGGAAAGAATTGGAGAGGAAGGAACCGATCTCCAGGAATTACTAGTGCCGATTGTACTGGACTACCCATCTGATGAAGCGATGATTATCAAAGAGAACAAAGAAACGCTCGAGACGGCGGGTCTGAATCTGGAAGAGTTTGGGCAGAATAGTTTTCTGATTAGAAATCATCCGAGCTGGATGGCAACCGGGCAGGTTGAAGACACAGTTAAAGAGATGATTGCATTTTTCCTTGAGAAGTCATCACTGTCTGTCGCTAAATTTCGTGAAGCAGCGGCTATTATGATGAGCTGCAAGCGGTCAATCAAAGCGAATCATTACTTGAGCAGGCAGGAAGCAGTCCAGCTGCTGGCAGACCTCAAGGAGTGCCGTAACCCATATAACTGTCCGCATGGCCGTCCGGTACTGGTCAATTTTTCAACAACAGATATGGAAAAAATGTTCAAACGTATTCAGGATCCACACTAATAGAAGGGATGATTGACTGTGGATAAAAAAGAATTGAAAAACAAACTGACAAAAGTTCAGTACGAAGTGACACAGAAGAATGCTACCGAACGACCAGGAACTGGTGAATACGACCTCTTTTTCGAAGACGGTATCTATGTGGATATTGTTAGCGGTGAGCCGCTGTTTTCGTCTAATGATAAATATGATGCCGGCTGTGGCTGGCCGTCGTTTACCCAACCAATTAAGAAGCGAACGCTTAAAGAAAAGCGGGACCGTACTTTTGGAATGGAAAGAATTGAGGTCCGCAGCAAAGAGGCTGATTCGCATCTGGGTCATGTCTTCAATGATGGACCGGCTGACCAGGGTGGGTTGAGATACTGCATCAACTCTGCAGCTCTAAAATTTATTCCTAAAGATAAACTGGTTGAAGAAGGCTACGAAGCCTATGTGGACGAATTCAGATAAGTAGACTGCACGTGGACCTATCCATAAGAAGCTTAATGGATAGGTCTTTTTGTGTTATAATTGTATGGATTAACTAATAGTAAATGAGGGTACTAACATGTATGAATATATAAAAGGCATCATCAGCCATATTTATCCGAGCTACATAGTAATTGAGGTTCAGGGAATAGGCTATAAGGTTTATATGGCAAATCCGTTTCGCCTGACCGATGAATTGAAGAAAGAAACGCTAGTCTATGTCTATCAGGATGTCAAGCAGGACAGTATGCAGTTGTTTGGCTTTAAGTCACTTCAGGAAAAGAATTTGTTCCTGAAGCTGATTAATGTATCTGGAATAGGCCCCAAGTCAGCCTTAGCTATTTTAGCTAATGATAATCACCACGGTTTTGTACAGGCCATTGAAGACAGCAACTTCACTTTTCTTACTAAATTTCCAGGTGTTGGAAAGAAAACGGCTCAGCAGATTGTGCTCGACTTGAAGGGGAAACTTTCAGAATTTGATGTGCTTGAAAAAGGAGAAGCAACCGGTTCAGTTCCGGGCGAAATGAAATCGGTAAATCAAGCCTTTGAAGAAGCGATGGAAGCCTTGCTCGCACTGGGCTATTCTGCTAAAGATGTCAACCGTGTCAAAAAACAGCTGAAGCAGACTGACACGGCAACCACAGACAGCTATATTCGGGAAGCACTGGCTCTACTGATGAAAAAGTAACCTAGCCATTTGAACAGATAACGGGAAGGAAGTTCTCTATGGAGTATAATGACCAACTTACATCAGAACAGGTGCTGGATGAAGGAGAGAATTCTCTGGAGCATACGCTAAGGCCCCAGCAGCTGGCACACTATTTAGGTCAGGAAAAAATTAAAGAAGAATTGACCATTTACATTCAGGCGGCAAAGAACAGGGAAGAGGCTCTTGATCATGTGCTGTTGTATGGGCCACCTGGTTTAGGTAAAACAACAATGGCAATGGTTATTGCGAATGAAATGGGTACAGATATTCGAACAACCAGCGGTCCTGCTATCGAAAAACCAGGCGATTTAGTTGCATTGCTAAACGATCTTGAGCCAGGTGGGATTTTGTTTATTGATGAAATTCATCGTATGCCAAGGATTGCTGAGGAAATGTTGTATTCTGCAATGGAAGACTTTTATGTGGATATTATTATCGGGCAAGGCGATGCCGCCCATCCGGTACATTTTCCGTTGCCACCCTTCACACTGATAGGGGCAACCACTCGTGCAGGGACATTGTCCGCACCACTCAGGGACCGTTTCGGGATCCTGGCTCACATGGAATATTACAAGAAGGAAGAACTTCAGAAAATTGTGCTGCGTTCAGCTGGTGTGCTTCAGACGCAAATTAAGGAAAACGGCGCTCTTGAAATTGCAAAGCGTTCAAGAGGGACACCTCGAATTGCCAATCGCCTGCTGAAACGGGTAAGGGATTTTGCCGAGGTCAAAGGCGAAGGCATCGTGACAGAAGCGATTGCCGCTGGGGCTCTGGATCTGCTGAGAGTGGATCATGAAGGGCTGGACAGTGTGGATCACAAGCTGTTGACTACTATGGTCACTCTTTACGGTGGTGGACCAGTGGGGCTGAATACACTATCGGCAAACATTGGTGAAGAGATGGAGACTATCGAAGATATGGTTGAACCGTATTTATTGAAAGAAGGCTTCATTCAGCGTACTTCAAGAGGAAGAGTAGCAACCGAAAAAGCTTATGCACATTTGAAACTGAACCATTTACTAGATAATTAAAAAGGAGAAAAGTATGACACTGACAACAAATGATTTTGATTTTGAACTGCCGGAAGAACTGATTGCCCAGACCCCACTCGAAGACCGATCGTCCTCAAAAATGATGGTACTGAGTGCGGACTCTGAAACGATTGAAGATAAAAATTTTGAAGACATTCTGGACGAACTAAATGCCGGCGATGCGCTGGTCATGAACGATACGCGCGTGCTGCCAGCAAGACTTCAGGGAATAAAAGAAGAGACGCACGCTCATATTGAAGTGCTTCTTTTAAAAAACACCCAAGGGGACAAATGGGAAACGCTAATGAAGCCGGCAAAGAAAGCTAAAGTCGGGACAGTTATTTCATTTGGAGACGGACGACTTAAAGCGACAGTGACGGAGATACTTGAGCACGGTGGACGCATTGTCGAGTTCAGTTATGAAGGGATTTTTCTTGAAACGCTCGAATCACTAGGTGAAATGCCTCTTCCGCCGTATATTAAAGAACGACTGGATGACCAGGACCGTTATCAGACAGTGTATGCGAAAGCCAATGGGTCTGCAGCCGCTCCAACTGCCGGGTTGCATTTTACTGAAGACATCCTTGAGAAAATCAGAAATAAAGGTGTCAAGTTAGTCTTTCTTACTCTTCATGTCGGACTGGGGACTTTTAGACCGGTTAGTGTAGATAATATAGACGAACACAAAATGCACGAAGAATTTTATCAGTTGTCAGAAGATGCTGCAGAAACATTGAACGACACGAGAGTAAAAGGTGGAAAAATTGTTGCCGTAGGTACGACATCAATTAGAACACTCGAAACGATTGGACAGGCGAATGACGGTAAATTAACGGCATCCAGCGGCTGGACAAGTATTTTCATTTCACCGGGTTACACCTTCAAAGTTGTGGATGCCTTTTTAACTAATTTCCATCTGCCAAAATCGACATTAATCATGCTAGTCAGCGCTTTTGCAGGAAGAGAATTTGTTCTTAAAGCCTACAAGCATGCGGTCGACAAACGCTATCGCTTTTTCAGCTTTGGCGATGCAATGTTTATAAAAAAGAAGTAAAGGATTAGGAGAAGATTATGAGTAACCACCCAGTAACCTATCAATTAGAGAAAAAAGACAAGCGAACCGGTGCCCGTTTAGGTAAAATCACCACCCCTCACGGCACCTTTGAAACCCCTATGTTTATGCCAGTCGGGACGCTTGCAACAGTCAAGACCATCGCACCGGAAGAACTCGAAGAAATGGGTGCGGGAATTATCTTAAGCAATACTTACCATCTATGGCTCCGACCAGGTGAAGATATCATCGCAGAAGCAGGCGGCCTGCATAAGTTCATGAATTGGGATAAAGGGATTCTTACTGACTCTGGCGGCTTTCAGGTATTCTCCTTGTCAGATATGAGAAAAATTGAAGAAGAAGGGGTACACTTCAGAAGTCATCTGGACGGATCAAAATTATTCCTGTCACCGGAAAAAGCAATTAATGTACAAAACAAACTGGGTCCGGATATCATGATGTCATTTGACGAATGTCCTCCTTTTGATAAAAGCCATGATTACGTCAAGAAATCCGTCGAACGTACCTCCAGGTGGGCAGAAAGAGGATTGGAAGCTCATCAGAACAGAGATACTCAAGGATTATTCGGTATTGTCCAAGGAGCAGGATTTGAAGATCTGCGTCGACAATCAGCAAAAGATTTAACCAGTATGGACTTTGCCGGCTACTCAATCGGTGGTTTATCAGTAGGCGAGCCAAAAGAAGACATGTACCGGGTACTGGACTTTACCACGCCATTACTGCCTGAAGATAAACCAAGATACCTGATGGGGGTTGGGACACCTGATGCCCTTATCGAAGGGGTTATGCGAGGCGTAGACATGTTTGACTGTGTTCTGCCGACACGGATTGCCCGAAACGGCACAACGATGACGAGTAAAGGCCGCGTTGTCATCAAGAATGCCACTTATGCGAGAGACTTCAGACCGCTCGATGAGAACTGTGACTGCTACACGTGCAGAAATTACTCCAGAGCATACATCAGACACTTGATTAAATCGGATGAGACATTTGGACTTAGACTGACAAGCTACCATAACTTGTATTTCCTGCTCGATTTGATGAAAAAGGTCCGCCAAGCCATCAGAGAAGACAACTTACTGGAATTCAAGGAAGCCTTCTTTGAAGAATATGGCTATAACAAACCAAATGCCAAAAACTTTTAATTGCTGGCTGATTAAAGTTTTTACACAGACTAGTATTTTAGCTCGAAATTTGCTATGGTAAGTATTGAATCATTAAAAGAGTACTCTTTATCCTGTAGATTGGACAAAGATATTTAATTAAAATAGAGAAATAACGGAGGAATGAATAAATGGAATTAATTGCTGGCATGCTGCCTTTCATAGTGCTTATGGGGATTATGTATTTACTGATGATTAGGCCTCAACAGAAAAAAGCGAAAGAAACTCAGAATATGCTGAGTGCCTTGCAAAAAGGAGATGCTATTGTTACTATTGGCGGTCTTCACGGTATTGTTGATGAAGTAATCGATACAAATAACACAGTAGTGATTGACTGCGAAGGCATTTACCTGACGTTTGAAAGACGTGCAGTTGCACGTATTGTAACGAAAGCATCAGCTGCAGGAACCCCTAATGCAGAAGAACTGGGAACCAACACACCAGAGGAAACTGCTGATAAAGACTAGTTTCTGAAATAAATGCCGCTTCTTTTCCACTGAGATAAGGAGGTGATGTCGTGAAAATCGAAACCAGTAATAATGAAGACCTGTATGCTGTCTGGCTGGATCACAAACTGAAGGAATTCAGACGTCAGGGTTATAGTGAAATTACTGTCGAAGACTTATGGGATTACTGTATAAATTTTTTATGGAAGCACAAGGAACCGAATCGCTATTATCAGAAAGTGAATGACATCGCGTCTATCTCACTGAATGATTATTTCAATTATGCTTCCTTGAAAGCTCAAGTCTATAATGTGACTTCTCTGGATGAGATGGAACTGGATGATTTATTAAAATAACAATTGAGAACAAGTAGGATGATCTGTTCATCTCTACTTGTTTTTATTGTATCTGGATTTAGAATGTTCATAATTGAGTAAAAGTTTGCAGCATTTCAGTCTTTCATTTCTAGTATAATAGGTGTATAGGATGTGTAATCTGGAGGGACAGAATGAGATACGGACTACTGGTGTTTGACGAACCCAAAAGAGACACCTCAAGAAAAATTATTCATATAGACATGGACGCTTTTTACGCTTCAGTTGCCATGAGAGAGAATCCGGAATTGATGAACAAACCTGTGATTATTGCGCGCCATCCCAGGGAAACGGGTGGAAGAGGTGTGGTTGCAACGGCTAATTACGAAGCCAGAAAATTTGGCATCCATTCGGCAATGAGTGCACAAAAAGCCTTTGAACTGTGTCCTCATGGGCAATTTGTCTCACCTGACTTTGCTCTGTATAGAGACACGTCTCAAAAGATGCACGATATTTTCAGACGCTATACCGACCGGATACAACCATTGTCACTGGATGAAGCCTATTTGGATGTGACTGAAAACAAGTTAAATCATAAAAGCGCCACCTTACTCGCTGAACGTATCCGAGAGGACATCAGAAGAGAACTGCATATCACTTGTTCGGCAGGTGTCTCATACAATAAATTTTTGGCTAAATTAGCGTCTGATTATCATAAACCGAATGGCATCACGGTCATACCTCCGGATCGGGCCCATGACTTTCTCATGAATCTGCCAATTGAAAAATATCACGGCGTCGGAGAAAAAACAGTCAATAAAATGCATGAGATGGGTATATACAATGGTCAGGATTTATATAATAAAACAGAACTGGACTTGTCTAAACAGTTTGGTAAGATGGGGCATTCTCTTTACCGGAAAGTAAGGGGAATAGATGACAGTGAAGTAAAAAATGACCGCGAACCAAAATCAGTTGGAAAAGAATCGACCTTTTCTGATAACTTGACAACTGAGAGTGAAGTGATTCAGGCTTTGAGGGTTCTTTCTGGAAAAGTCATGACCAATTTAAAGAGAAAACAGAAACACGGCAAAATTATTGTACTGAAAATCAGGTATGATAATTTTGAAACGGTGACAAGGCGCAAGTCATTTCCCGACTACATTAAAAATGAAAATGAACTCTTTCAGATTGCGCTCTCTATCTGGGAGGAAGAGAATGCGAGTGAGGGAATAAGGTTACTTGGGATAACAGTAACTGGCCTCGAATCAGCAGTATTCGAGACCATTCCACTGCCGCTCTGGAAAGATAATTACAGTGAGAGGATTAAACAGACCGATGACGACTAAGCATAAACAAATTCTGAATTTCATTGAAGATTTGCATGTCGGCGCGAAGCTTTCAGTCCGAATGATAGCAAAAGAACTGCAGGTAAGTGAAGGAACAGCCTATCGGGCAATTAAGGAAGCCGAAAATAACGGACTGGTGTCAACCATTAAACGAGTGGGGACTATCCGTGTGGAAGCGAAGGCGAACGATCACATTGAAAATCTGACTTTTGAAGAGATTGTCAAAATTATTGATGGTGAAGTGCACGGTGGTGAAGAGGGATTAAAAAAATCACTCACTAAATTCAATATTGGAGCAATGACGGAAGATGCCATGCTGCGTTATATTACCGAAGAATCACTCATGATTATCGGGAACCGGGAAGAGGCACAACAATTGTCACTTAACCATGGTGCTGCAGTCCTGATTACGGGCGGTTTCGAGCCTAGCCCCGCTGTTATTGCACTGGCTAATAAAAAAGAACTGCCCTTAATCAGCACATCTTATGACACCTTTACAGTGGGCACGATGATTAACCGGGCGATGACAGATCAGCTGATTAAGAAAGATATTCTGCGTATCCAAAACATCTATACGCCGATTGAAAGGACGCAATTCCTGTCGAGAGAAGATACGGTCTACAACTACCGTATGTTGAATCAGAAAAGCAAGCATTCCCGTTTCCCCGTGGTCTATTCTAATGATAGGCTGGTAGGAATCGTCACAGCAAAAGATGTGGTAGGGAAAGAAGACTCGGTTTTAATTGAGAAAGTCATGACCAAAAATCCAGCCTATGCGAAAACGAATATGAGCGTAGCCTCAATTGCCCATACAATGATCTGGGACGGTCTTGAGGTCATGCCGGTAGTCAGTGATGAGATGACACTTAAAGGGATTATTTCCAGACAGGATATCATGAAAGCCATGCAGTCTGTTCAGAAACAGCCGCAGTCAGGGGATACTATTTCCGATCAGATCAATAAGCTGATTACAGAACGTGAAGACGGTATGTTCTCGTTTCTGGTTACACCGCAGACGACCGACAGTATGGGAACCATTTCATTTGGAGTGCTGAGTGAAGTCATTACTGAAACAATTTACAATTATCTGGCTAAGAATAAAAAGAAAAACCTTGTGGTGGAACAGATGAACCTTCATTATTTTAACATGATTCAGTTAGGTAACGAATTGACAATCAAACCGACAATTTTTGATGAAAACCGGCGTTCTGCCCGTCTGGACGTTGAAATTTATTCAGAAAACGCATTGGCAGCCAAGGCAATAGTTGCCTGTCAGATTTTACAGAAAAAATAACAGTCACGTTTTAGAAAGAGGAGAGCTTAAGTGGGATTACAAACGAATAACTCAGAAGATAATCAGATAAAAAAAGAGCTATGGGACTTTATTAAGAAATGGGACACTATCATTATTCATAGACATGTCAGACCTGATCCGGATGCAATCGGATCCCAGTGCGGCTTGAAGGAAATCATCAAGGCTACTTTTCCAGAAAAAGACGTGTATGCGGTAGGTGCTGAAGTCGATGACCTTGCTTACCTGGACAACATGGATGACATTCCGGAAGATATATATGATGAAGCGCTGGTTATTGTAACAGATACAGCCAATATCAAGCGTATTGATGATGACCGGTTCAGACTGGCAAAAGAATGGATTAAGATTGACCATCACCCGCTGGATGATTCGTATGGAGAAATCGAATGGATTAATACGAATGCCAGCAGCTGCTGTGAAATGATAGCCGATCTTTGGCTGACTTATCCGGAAGAAATCACGATGACGACCAAAGCAGCCCGCTTGCTGTACGGGGGCATTGTAGGCGATACTAATCGGTTCCTGTATGATTCAACGTCCACTTATACGATGCAGGTAGCTGCAGAGCTTATGACTTATCCATTCTCACATACTGAACTGAATAATCAGATGAATGTCATCAAACCGGATACCGGAAAGATGATGGGTTATGCTCTCGAGCATTTTGAAGTAGCAGATAATGGTATCGGTCATATTGTGCTGACGCAGGAACTGCTTAAGTCACTGGGACTTGATGACAGTGAAACACATTCCATTGTGCCACTTCTAGGCAAGATTGAAAATGTCAAAGTCTGGGCTGTTTTTGTTGAACAGTCTGACGGCGGGTATCGCTGCCGCTTAAGATCTAAAGGACCAGTCATCAATGACATTGCTCAGCGACATGGCGGCGGCGGACACCCACTTGCCAGTGGAACGCATGCAAAGACTGATGATGAAATACAGGAAATTTTAACAGAACTGAAGCAGGTCGTTTCAGAGTACAGTAAATAAGACTAGAGACGGATTACGTTCAGTAACTATTGTGATACAATCGTGAATAAAGACAAATAGAGGTAATCTTATGAGCAAAAAATCAACGAATCGTTCGCTGAAAAACAGGATGGCACATCTTTACCAGCAGTCTAAACCTAAGTTCAGACGATCGGGAATCATTGCAAGACGAAAATGGAAAAAGTTTCACGGGACTAAACTCCTGATACTTTCAGTATTGACTGTAGCATTGTTTTTCAGCGTTTATTTAGCAGTGCTGGCTCGTTCAGCCAATGTCAACGCGTTAAGGGCTGGCCTTGAGCAGTCTACGACCATTATGGATGAGAACGGTGAAGAAGCGGGCACCTTGTACGCTCAGAAAGGGACATTTGTGGACCTGGACCGTATTTCTCCGAATTTAGTGGATGCTGTCATTTCGACTGAAGATCAGCGGTTTGAAAGACACAGAGGCTTTGATCCAATCGGACTAGGCCGGGCGGCAGTCGGTTACGTTACTAATAGAGGTCAGATAGTCGGTGGGGGAAGTACCTTGACTCAGCAGCTGGCAAAAAATGCCTATCTGTCTGCTGATCAGACCTTTATGAGAAAACTAAGGGAACTGTTTCTGGCCATTGAAATAGAAAAGCAGTATTCCAAAGAACAGATTTTGGTCATGTATTTGAATCATGCCTATTTCGGTAACGGAGTCTGGGGTGTGGAAGATGCATCACTCAAATATTTTGGTAAAACCGCGAGTGAAGTAAGTGTTCCTGAGGCCGCAACGATTGCTGGAATGCTTAAGGCGCCGAGTCACTATAATCCGATTGACAATTATGACCGTTCAATTAGTCGAAGAAATATTGTATTGAGTTTAATGGCTTCAACGGAAACGATAACGGAAGAAGAGAAAAATCAGTATAGTGAAACGGGACTTACTCTCATAGACCGCTTTAATAGTACAAATGGGTATCGTTATCCTTATTATTTTGATGCTGTCATCAGAGAAGCTGAAAACCGATACGGTATTGCAGAAGAAGATTTAATGAATAACGGCTATACTGTTTACACGGCTCTAAATCAGACTTATCAGCAGCAGATGGATGCTGTTTATGCGTCAAATCAGCATTTTGAGACGAGTTCAGACGGGACAATGGTTCAAAGTGCCTCTGTTGCCTTGAACCCGCAGACAGGCGGGGTCAGTGCTGTGATTGGAGGTAGAGGCGAGTATACGTTTAGAGGATTTAACCGAGCTACACAAATGAGACGTCAACCGGGTTCAGTTATTAAACCGCTGGGTGTATTCACCCCCGCACTAGAAGCCGGTTACTCTCCCGATGATATGCTGACTGACGAACTGCTGTCATATGGGGAAACGGAGTATACACCGACTAACTTATCAGGGCAGTACAGCGGTGAAGTGTCTATGTACAGAGCACTGGCGGACAGTTTAAATGCACCAACTGTCTGGCTGTTGAATGAAATAGGTATCAGCCGTGGCATGCGCAAAGTTGAGCAGTTTGGTTTGAAATTGGGTGAAACAGATAATCACCTCGGAGCTATTGCCTTAGGCGGAATGGACAGAGGAGTGACACCTCTTGAAATTGCCAGTGCCTACAGTGTTTTTCCTAATGATGGTATAAGAAAAGAGCCGCATTTTATTACACGAATAGTGGATGCAACAGGCGCTGTCGTTGTGGATAATTCCAGAGTTAAATCCAGCCGGGTTGTATCAGAAAAAACAGCAAATGATATGAACAGTATGCTGCTGAGTGTATTTGAAAGTGGAACTGGGCGTAATATTCAGCCCGCATCTCATAAAATAGCCGGAAAGACTGGTACGACTCAAACAGAATCAGGTACAGGCGCAACAGACCAGTGGGTAGTCGGCTACACGCCTGATGTGGTCATCACCAGCTGGATGGGCTACGATTACACAACAGATCTGCATTATCTGACTACTTCTACGTCTCAGGGAATTGGACAAGTCATGAGAGCAAGCATGGAAGGCATTCTGCCTCATACCGAGCAGTCAACTTTCCTTGTCGAAGAGGCCGGTCAGGAGTTTGTCACTTCAAACCCGACCTTGTTAGATAGGGTGACGGAAGGGGTAGAAGAAGCTGGGTCTATTTTGAGAGAAAGTACGGCTACCTTTAGAGAGCAGACCAGTAATCTTCTTGAGCGATTCCGTAACCGACAGTCAGGTGAATAATTAAAGCTTTCTAATCTCTTCTGGCAACACTCTGCGATTCATGATAAACTTAATTAGGTAAAAAAAGCTCGTGTAGAGCGAAAATTGAAGGGATGAGACTATGGCTGTCAATATTTATGACACTGCTAATCAGTTAGAACAGGATTTAAGAAACACGGAAGAATTTAGTCAGCTGGATGCTGCTTTTACAGCAGTTAAAGAAGACGAAGTAGCGAACCAGGTATTTAATGAATTCCGTCAAGTTCAACAGACCATTCAACAGAAACAAATGATGGGTCAGGAAATTTCTGAAGAAGAAGCTAAACAGGCTCAGGACATTTCATCTAAAATTGGTGAAAATGAACTGATTTCTAAATTGCTTGAAGCAGAAAAACAAGTGGGTCAAATGATCGACGATATTAATCAGGTTGTCCTGAAACCTGTCCGCGAATTATATCAATAAAGTACTAATGGTGAGGGCTTGCTGTTTACAGTAAGTCCTTTTCCTAAACAGTCTAAAGAACGTACGTACCCTTAAAAGGAGGTAACTAACATGGTTAAATTTATTCATGCCGCTGATTTGCATTTGGACAGCCCTTTTAAAGGTCTGACTGACTTGTCTGATGACTTACTGCAGCAGATAAAGCATTCGACCTTCCTATCTCTGGAGACGATTGTTAATCAGGCCATCGAAGAGGCTGTTGATTTTGTGTTGTTTTCAGGAGACATTTACGATTTGGAAGATAGAAGTATAAAAGCTCAGTTAATGTTTCAGAAGCAGATGGAACGTCTGAATGATGCGGCCATCTCTGCCTGCGTGATTCATGGGAATCATGATTTCGTCGGAAAACAAGCTGATCACCTTTCTTTACCGGAAAATGTCAAAGTATTTTCAGAGAAAGTGGAAACACACTACATAACAACAAAGAATAATGAAACGGTAGCCATCAGCGGGTTCAGCTATAACAAGAAGTGGATAGAACAAAGAATGATTCAAAGATATCCATTTAAAGATAAGAAAAGTGATTACCACATTGGAATGCTTCACGGCTATGCCGAAGGCCAGCAGGCTGACCATGCACGGTACGCCCCTTTTTCGCTAAGTGAATTGAGAGAAAAACAGTACGACTACTGGGCGCTGGGTCACATTCACGCAAGACAGCAGTTAGCTGACAATCCACTGATATATTATAGCGGGAATACCCAGGGCAGGCACCGCAATGAAACCGGGGAAAAAGGGGTGCTCATGGTCAGGCTCACGCCGCATGACAGGCAGGTGTCGTTTATCCCCACGGGGCCCATTATATGGGAGAATTTAAGACTGGATGTCTCTTCGGCAAAAAATCTGGATCAGGTCCTGAAATTATGCAGACAAAAACTTGATGAGATTCAATGGGAGAGAGCAATAATTTATCTGACCCTTGAGGTATCAGACGAGCTGCCGGCGAGAACGCTTGAGAAACTGAAACAGAAAGAGTTCAGAGATATTCTTCAGACGAAAAGCGACACGCACTTTATTTACCTATCCAAGGTAAAAGTGACGATACGCCAAACATCGGAGGAACAGAACAGTTTGTCGGAACTGTACCCCGAAGGATGGCATAAGGCTGTGGGTTCACTTAAAACGGCTGACGGTTTTAAAGAGGTTACAAAAGAACTGCTCCTTGCTCATCCCTATTCAAATGAACTGGATGAGCCGGCAGATGCGTATCGAAGCGAACTAGTCGAAGATGCTGTTGAAATGATTGAATATGATTTAAGTCTGAACGAGGGAGTCTAGTATGAGAATAACAAAACTCGTGATTTATGGGTATGGGAAATGGATAGATACTGAATTCTCAGTGAATCAGGACTGGCATTTGTTTTATGGACAGAATGAAGCCGGAAAATCCACACTGATGTCTTTTATACACAGTATTTTATTTGGCTTTCCCAAGCGACACAGTTCAGCCTTGCGGTACGAGCCAAAGGAAAGCAGTCGCTATGGTGGTCAACTGTTTGTACAGGATGATCGCTTTGGTGAAGTCATTATCGAACGTATCAGCGGAAAAGTAACGGGAGACGTTACGGTGACGATGGAAGACGGGACTCAAGGAGGCGAAGAAATCCTTGATGTGCTTCTGTATCATAAAAAAAGACAATTCTATGAAAGTATCTATACCTTTAACTTAAAAGGAATTGAAGAAACAAGCAACATGACCAAGGAGCAGTTGAACCGATTCTTTCTGAGTACAGGCTCATTAGGAAGTGAGCAGTTTCTGAAGCTTGCCGACTCGTATCAGCAAAGAGCCGGAGCTTTGTTTAAGCCAACTGGAAGAAAACCGGTCATCAATCAGCTTCATAGTAAATTATCCGAGGTAAATCGTCAGGTCAAAAACGCAAAGGACCGTAATGCCCACTATACCGTTTTGAGAGAAGAAGCAAATAGCTTTGCCAGTCAGATTGACAAGCTGAACAGTGAAATAGCTGAATACCATAAAGAAAAAGAAAAATATACGACTAGTCTCAAGCATGGAAAAGTGCTTAATGAAATCAGAGAGATTAAAAGTGAAATTGATGCTTATCCAGCTGTTAATATTCCAGAAAATGGTAAGCTGCAGCTGAAGCATTACAATGACCAGCTTGAAAATACAAGAGAACAGATTAAAAAACTTCACGATAAGCAGACTGAACTGCAGAATGAATACAAACCGTCACCGGATTTTGTATTATCCCAGGAACTGGAAATGGATTACCAGAAAATTAAAAACAGTCTGGATAGGCTTGAAGATGACGTTGAGTTAATTTCTAAAGAACAGCAGGAACTGTCTTCAGTTGACCATCAGCTTGTTGAAATGAAATTAAGAGAAGGCCATTCTTTGAAAGATTCCTTGCCGGAAGAACTGACCGAAGACAAACGGGAAGAACTGATTGAATTCAGAACTGTGCAGACAGAATTACTGCAGGAAGAAAGCACTATAGCTTCCGCTGTTCAAGAACTTAAGATTCGGACAGAAAGCAATAATGAACGGATTGATATACTCGAAAAGGATATGTGGCCACTTGACAAATTCAAGTCTCAAGAAAGCAATGACAACAGCGAAGAGGTGATATCCGGTGCTTATTTTAAAGACAAACGGTTGATAGCAGCTTTAGTCTTTTTAATTACAGGAGTCATTGCCGCTTCAGTCATTAAGAGTCTTTTTGGTCTGACACTTCTTATATTACTGAGTTCAGTAGCTCTTTACATTGTCAGACATTATTTTGTTCAAAGTAAAACACAGCAGCTTGCCCAAGATGATGAGAAAGAACAGTTGTATTATCAGAAGAGTATGAGAAATCAATGGAAGGAACTTCTGGCTACTAATGATGCACTTCAGGATAAGTGGCGTGAGCAGGAACGGTTACTGGAAATCAATAGAAGAAAACAGAAAGACAGTTTAGTTGAGTTCGAAAAGTGGAAAGAAAAGATGCGTTATCCTCAACGGTATACCCTTGAAAAGGTCTTGTCTACACGAGAACTGTTTACGGATATGAAACGACTGGCAAATAAAAAAGAAGTACTGGAA
Organism: Alkalibacterium psychrotolerans; assembly: GCF_054784355.1. Classification (NCBI taxonomy): domain Bacteria; kingdom Bacillati; phylum Bacillota; class Bacilli; order Lactobacillales; family Carnobacteriaceae; genus Alkalibacterium; species Alkalibacterium psychrotolerans. The sequence goes on from NZ_BAAGPH010000002.1 coordinate 30,496, forward strand.
AAAAGAGTAGCCGATCACCTTTATGAGCTGGACCAGAAACTCAAGGGGAACGATTATGCGAATCAGTTCATGTCCGAAGACAAAGACAGCCCAGCTGTTTTCTATGACGTAAGGAACCGGATTCGGTCAGTCGAGAATGAAAAAAACAGGCAAAAAGATTATATTCAGGAAACGAATAAGCTTCAGGAAGGCATTAGATATCTGGTAAAGCAGGAGAAAGATGTGCTGGATAAAAAGTATAAGCTGTTTACTGAAGGTGATGTGGAAAGCGAAGAAGAATTTTTGAATCTTTATCAGCTGGCTAACGAGAAACAGGAAAAACAAAAACGTTATGACTTTCTAAAAGAAACCATTGAGCATCAGTCTGTTTTAGAGGATAATTACACTATAGAAGAAATGAATGAGCAGATTACTCTTCTGGAGGAGAAAATTGCCAGTAGACAGCGTCACATAACCGAGCTGACAAAGCAAAAAAATGAAATAGGCTACCAGATAAAACAATTGGAAGAAGGGGGCACCTATTCAGAATTGCTGCAGCAGTTCGAAAACGAAAAAAGTGTGTATCAAAAAGCGGTTGATGAATGGAATACGTTAAAAATTGCTTCAAATCTTATCGAGAAAACACTTAATTACGCGAAGGATAACCAGCTCCCCAAAACACTGGCACTGGCTGAAACGTATTTTAAGCAGCTCACAAATGGCTATTATGAAACAATCACCCTGGAAAGTGACAGTTTTTATGTGACAGACAGATGGGGCCGAAGCTGGGAAGCAGAAGAACTTTCCAGAGGAACAGTTGAACCGCTATATATAGCTGTCAGACTTGCCTTTGTCTACTCAAGCAGAGATAGCATACATTTTCCTATTATAATTGATGACAGCTTTGTCAATATGGATAAGGAAAGAAGACAGCGTATATACGAATTACTTGATACAATAAGTAATGAAATACAGATTATTTACTTTTCATTTGATTCCTCAGTCATTGACAGTGTACCTTCCTCCAAACTTACCCGACTGACGGACAAGCAAGTGAACTGATCACACATTAGGGAGTGGTACTAGTGAAAAAGTTGTATGATTATAAAAAAGACGAACAGCTTTCCTTATATATTTTAATCAAATCTGCAGAAGAAAAAACAACGCGAAACAACAAGCCCTACCTGGCATTGACCTTTCAGGACACCAGTGGAGAGATGAACGGCAATTACTGGGATGCCTCACCTAAAGATGTTGAGCAGTTTAAAGCCGGCCAAGTGGTTAAGGTGGAAGGGCGACGCGAAGAATACAATGGAATGCCTCAAGTACGCATCCAGTCGATGAGAGTGGCCCAGGAAGATGAACCGTCTAATCCTGATATTTATATTGAGAGAGCACCTGTAAACAAAGACAAGATGATAGAAGCGTTTAATCAGGCAGTGTTTGATATTACGAATGCTCATTTAAACCGGATTGTACGATTTATTATGAAGAAATATCAGAAGGATTTCTTCCAAAGTCCTGCTGCCAAGAAAAATCATCACGCCTATTTAGGTGGTCTGGCATTCCACACAATGAGTATGCTCAAGATAGCCCGATCAATTGTAGAGAATTATGAGGATTTGAATCCATCACTCTTATATTCAGGCATCATCCTGCATGATGTAGGGAAAGTAATTGAATTAAGCGGGCCGACTGCTACAGAGTATACAATTGAAGGGAAGCTCATTGGACATATTGTGCTGATTTATGATGAGATTTCAAAAGCTTGTATTGAGTTGAAAATTGATGAGAGCCATGAAGATGTGCTGCTATTGAAACATCTTGTACTAGCTCACCACGGAGAACTGGAATACGGTTCGCCTGTACGTCCACAAATACCGGAAGCTGAGATTATTCATTACATCGATCAGATTGATGCGAAAATGAACATGATGCAGTCTGCTTTGAAGAAAACGGAGTCAGGCGAGTTTACTGAACGGATCTGGGCTATGGACAATCGCTCATTTTATAAGAGCAATTTAAGCCGACCAGATTTAAAGTCTGATTAAGCAAAGAAGATTATATGAAACTTCAATGAATAGTAATAAAAATTTACTTCATACGTTTTCATTTTGCTAAAAGCTGTGTTATATTAGTTGAGGTACGAATAGGAAACAATTATTCGTCAGTTTAGAAAATATTGAATTAGGATGTGTATGTTTTAGTATGAAAAAATGGTTAGTCGGAGCAATTGCAGGATCAGGTTTACTCCTTGCAGGTTGCCAAAGCAGTCCGGAAGTAGCTTCTACAGAAGCAGGACGCGTGCGTGAAGATGATTTATATGAACGAATGAAAAACGAAACCACTCAAAGCGGCATGACTTTTGGTGAACAGATGCTGCAGCAGATTCTGCTTGAAGACATTCTGGAAGACGCTTATGGCGATCAGATTTCTGACGACGATGTTGAAGCAGAGCTTGAAAGAGAAGCCGAACAATATGGCGGCATTGACGAATTTGAACAAATGCTGGAAATGCAGGGCATGTCTATGGAAGATGTCAGAACTAGCGTACGCACATCTCTTCAAGTAAGAGCTGCTATCAGTGATCACGTTGAGGTAAGCGAAGAAGAAATCGAAGAAGCTTACGAAAATTACGCTATTGATGCAACAGTTGCGCATATCTTGGTAGAAGATCTGGGTCTCGCAGAAGAGCTGATTGAAGAGCTTAATGATGGAGCAGATTTCGGTGAATTAGTAGCTGAACACACTATGGATACAGGGACAATTGAAACGGACGGTGAGCTTCCTTTAGAGCCTGGACGTTTTGTACCGGAATTTGAAGAAGCCGCTATGGAACTTGAGGAAGGCGAAATTACTCAGGAACCAGTTGAGTCACAATTTGGCTACCATATCATTAAGATGGTAGAGATGGGTGAAAAAGGTTCACTTGAAGAAGAACGTGATCAGATTGAAGACATGATTCTGGATAATTACATGCAAGATCAAATGGTTGTTCAAGAAGCTATCGGACAACTCGTACGCGACGCTAATGTACAAATAGCGGATGAAGATCTAGCTGGCGCAATGCAGCAATTCCTCCAGGAACCAGGAGAGCAGGCAATGCCAGAAGGACAACAAGAAATTGACGAAGAGCTTCTAGACGAATTATTAGAAGACGAAGAAGCTATGGAAGAAGAACCGGCGGATGAGGATCAGGACATGGATGAAGATTCTGAAGACGTAGATTCTGAAGAAGACGCTGAAGACGAATAATAACCATTAAAAACCGACAGCATCGGGGAAATCTGATGCTGCCGTTTTTTTTATGGTGTATTGGAAACAGATTGTGCGGTTTCTTCTACTTCTTTTTGGATTTTTTCAGCTTTTTCCTGTATCCGTCTAATTCTAGGCTCCGCTTCGTATTGAAAATCAGCTGCAATCTTTTGAACATCTGCCATAAATTCATCCTGAACAAATTTGCTTTCAGCTGTTAACTGGCTCACAGCATATTTTAAGTCATTCACCTTATCCGTAACATCCTGAACATGATAGGTTGTTTCATCAATATAAGCTTTCAAGGCTTCCTGATTTTCCTTACCTGATCGGGGTGTATTGACCAGACCATAAATTCCTCCAAGAACGATGCCTGAAAGACTTCCCAGCACTATATGTTTCATTCTGTTTCCTCCTTAGCTAGTTGGTTTTGAATAGACTCGACAATATGGTCGAGTGTTTCGTCTGAATAATCCTCAGCATGGGTTTCCCATTTCAAACCAAAACCGTCCTGGTCTGAATTATATCGGGGAAGCAAGTGGATGTGACCATGAAAGACACTTTGAGACGCAATTTCTTCGTTGTTCATCAGGACATTCAAGCCTTCACATTCAGGGTAGGCTGATTTTACTGCGCGCGCCAGTTTAGGCACTTTTGAGAAAACAGCAGAAGCCAGTTCATCTGAATAGTCGAGAATATTCCTGACATGTTTTTTTGAAATAACCAATGTATGCCCTTTAGTTACTTGAGAAATATCCAGAATTGCTATGATGTCGTTATCTTCATAAACTTTTCTGGCTGGAATATCTCCATCAATAATTTTGCAAAAAATACAGTCGCTCATTTTATCCCTCTTTTCATAGATGCTATAGTATTAGTTTATCATATTTAGTATAGTTTTAATAAAAAGAAGCAGTGAGAGTCAAAATCACCTGCTTTACTGTGGTAAAATGTAACTATTAGTCGATGAAAGGAATAATTTTATGAGTCTAACTGTTCAATCCTTGACTGGAGGATACACGCGTGTCCCAGTACTGAAAAACATATCATTTAATATTAAAGATGGAGAGCTGATTGGTCTGATAGGGTTAAACGGCGCCGGAAAGAGCACAACCATTAAGCATATCATGGGACTCCTTAATCCTTTTGAAGGAACGATTGAAATTGACGGGCTGACCATTAGCGAGCAGCCGGAAGCATACAGGAGAAAAATCGGGTTTATCCCGGAAACACCCTTGCTTTATGAAGAGCTTACCTTAAAAGAACACATTGAAATGACAATAATGGCCTATGACCTGGATTCGACTGTATCCTGGTCTAGAGCAACTGCTTTGCTGAAGATGTTCAGGCTGACTGACCGGCTGGACTGGTTTCCAACTGACTTTTCCAAAGGTATGAAACAAAAAGTCATGATTGTCAGTGCGTTTATTATTGAGCCTTCGCTATTTATAATAGATGAACCTTTTTTAGGACTGGATCCCCTTGCCATAAGAGATTTAATTCATCTGATGGAAAAACGGAAAGAAGAGGGCGCTTCACTGCTGATGTCTACGCATGTTCTAGCTAATGCCGAACGAATCTGCGATCGGTTTATCGTGATGCATGAAGGCCAGATTTTTGCTGTAGGTACACTAAGCGATTTAAGAGAGCATTTCAAAATGCCGGAAGCCAGCCTTGAAGAGATGTACAGTCAGCTGGCTGATAAGGAAGGTTTTTAGATGACAGTCAGTGAATTATTTAAAAAGAGAACAGCTCATTATTATAAACAATTGGGAAAATATCTGAAATACGTATTCAATGATCATTTTGTCATAGCTCTTCTCATATTACTCGGAGCGGTAGGCTTTACGTATTCCAATTATCTGGAAACAGTCGAATCCGAGGCGTTACTGCCGAGAGTGATTTTATTTGCGTTCATTAGTGTGGTCATTAAAACTGGTGGTATCCGTACGCTGATTAAGCCTGCTGATGGCATCTACCTGCTGCCTCTGGAGAAGAAAATCAGACCGGTAATGCAAAAAAATCTTTTGTATAGTCTTATCTTTTCCATAGTCACGGCTTTGTTTATGGCTTTTTTGACTGCCCCACTCGTAACGGTGCTTAACGCTTCTATAGATCAGGCCAGCGTGATGTGGATGGCAACAGTTCTGTTTGCTAAACTATCGGATACTTTGTTAATTTATTACACATTCAAGCTCAATAAACCTGAAACAGAAAACAATTTGCGCTTGATAGTCAATGCTGCCCTTTTACTGACAATAGGTGTAACCCTGTTTTTTTCACCGCTTATCGGATTCGGTCTGAGTCTCTTTATCTTGCTGATGTTTGGATTGTACCTTTTCAGGTCGGGTAAAAAAACAATCTGGAACTGGGAGCGCTTGATTGACAGTGAACAGAAGAGAGTGCAGGCAATCTATAAAATAATTAATTTGTTTGTGGAAACACCGTATGGAAACAATAAAGTTAAACGGCTGAAACCACTGGACACGTTTATCAAACTGTTTGGCAAAAAAACTGACGTACACAGCTATTATATTTCACGCGTCTTTTTCCGCCAGACATCCTTCAGCGGTCTCTATATTCGGCTGACAATCATTGGCTCGGTCATACTGGTACTCAATTCACTTGCCTGGCTTTCGGTCCTGATTAGTCTATTATTTCTGTATCTGATTGGGTTTCAGTTGTTGCCATTGAAACAACTTTTAGATAAAACTATTTATTTTAAATTGTATCCTGTCAAAGATACTGATAAAATAAAGTCCATCCAAAAACTTATAGCGAAAGTGCTGCTCGTAACAGGACTCCTGTTTACCTTAGCGTCTTACTCCGGGGGGATAGAGGCAATTATGGTCTTGGCAGCAAACGGTCTGTTTGTTTATGGGTTTGTTAATTTTTATATTCCTAAGCGATTAGGATAAGTTAAAAGGGGAGAATGGCATGAAAGTAATTTGGAACAGTGAAATAGTTGAACGAAGCGAAGTAATAATCGATCCGGAAGACAGGGGATACCAGTTTGGTGATGGCATTTATGAAGTCATCAGAGCATACAACAAAGAATTTTTCTGCCTGGATGAACACCTTGACCGGTTCTTTTCAAGTGCTGAAAAAATTGAGATGCATGTACCGTATACTAAAGAGGAACTGAAGCATTTGTCCAATCGCTTGCTGAATGAAACGGGTGTGGACACGGGTAATTTGTACCTGCAAATGACCCGTGGAGTTGCATCGCCACGTAACCATATGTACCCTGACGCGAGTGTGCTGCCAATGCTGACAGGGACGTTAACGGCAGTAGAACGAGATCAGCAGATGCTTGATAGGGGCATACATACTATCGTAACGGAAGATATCAGATGGCTAAAGTGTGATATTAAAATGATCTCTTTGCTTGGAAATATCATGGTTAAACATGAAGCGCATAAAAAAAATGCCTATGAGGCAATTCTGCACAGAGACGGCATAGTTACGGAGTGCTCTGCGGCAAATGTTGCCATTGTTAAAGACGGAGTTATCCATACCCATCCTGACGGCAATCTGATTTTGCCGGGTATTACTAAGCTTGTCTGGAAACGATGTGCCCAGGAGTTGGGTATATCCGTTGTAGAAGAGCCCTTTACGCTGGAAGAACTGTATAATGCAGATGAAATTTTCTGCTCCAGTACGACGATGGAAGTTATGCCAGTGAAAAAACTGGATAACAAGATATTTTATAGTGAACAGGCGGGACCGATTATCAGAAAACTTCAAAATGCGTATAAGTCGGAAATCGAACAATGCTGCGGAAAACTGGCGGTTCATTAAAAAAAGAACAGGCACTCTCTTGACGAGCTCCGCTTTTATTTCTACAATAGAAGTTAAGTAATTATCTGTGCGGATAAAGAACGGATTAAATGATGATAAAGGATGGAATAACATGGAGCTAGAGAGAGAAACGGGGTGGGAATTGCATCCTATTGGCGGAGATACCGGACAGGCTTATATGGGGACTAAAAATGAGGAACGCTTATTTTTAAAACGCAATTCCTCTCCTTTTCTAGCTGCTCTGTCCATCGAAGGCATTTCCCCTAAACTGGTTTGGACTAAACGCATCGGAAATGGTGACGTTCTGACAGCTCAGGAATGGTGCACTGGAAGAACCTTACACAGAAGTGAAATGGCTTCTGTTAATGTTCAGAGAATTATTAATAAAGTACACCAGTCTGACAGTCTCAAACGGATGCTTCATCGATTAGGCGGGAAAGTCTCTTCACCATCTGATTTCTTTTTTGAGTGTCGCTTTGAACTGGCACCTGAACTGGCAGCTCATCCTCTGATACAGCAGGCTCTGTCGTTTCTGGAGAACTTCATGCCTGAAGATACGCCGCTGGAAGATAAAGTGGTTTGTCACGGGGATGTTTCCCATAAAAACTTTCTATTATCCAATGAAGAGCATCTGTATTTAGTGGACTGGGATTCGGCTCTACTAGCTGATCCGTTTGCGGATTTAAGTCAGCTGCTGGTCAGATACTTTGATGTATCCGAGTGGGATGCATGGATTCACACTACAGAGGATGCGTACTCAGATTCAGTCCATAACAAATTGTTCTGGTACAGTATTGCAAATAGTGTCCTGGATATTAAGTCCAATCATAAAAAACAGGATTTTATTCGTATGAATCATAATTTACTGAAGTTAAATGATGTTTTATCTTATATTTAAAAAGAGACAAGCTTTAAGTGTCCGTTCTATTGTGAGGAGAATTTGATGAGATTAAGGCATAAACCTTATGCAGAAGAAAAATTAAAAGAATACAATCAATATGTTGTGGAAGAACCGGAACAGGTTAAAGGCAACTGGTCCAGTCGCTTTGAAAAAGAACAGCCCCTCCATATTGAAATCGGGTGCGGGAAAGGTCGTTTTATTATTGAAATGGCCAGACTTCATCCGGAAATCAATTTCGTTGGCATTGAACTACAGACAAGTGTCATTGTTTCAGCGCTGGACAAGCAAATAGAAGCAGACTTGCCAAATGTCCAGCTCCTTCAGGTCAATGCTAAGGATTTGACTGATGTGTTTGAGAAGGGCGAAGTTGACCGCATCTATCTAACGTTTTCAGATCCGTGGCCGAAGAATCGACATGAGAAGCGACGTTTAACCTACAAGACGTTTTTATCTGTCTATAAAACCATCCTGCACTCAAAAGGAACTCTGCATTTCAAAACAGACAATCAGCCTCTATTTGAGTATTCACTCGTGAGTTTTTCTGAATTTCCTGCTGTACTGGAAAAAGTTTATCTGGATCTGCATAACAGTGAGGTCGAAGAGAATGTCATGACTGAATATGAAGAAAAATTCTCCAAAAAAGGCAACAGAATTTATAAAGCTGTTGTGAAATTTTAAAAAAACAGTCTTCTTACCTGCCATCCTCATGGATGACGGTAGAAGACTGTTTTTTTACTTTAAACCTTATATAAATCGATTAAGCTGCCGGTATAGGCATCCACAATATATTCATATTGAATGAGTTTGTTCTCTTCATAGCGTGAGACTCCCCCATAATAGACATCTGTTTCATACGCATATTTTTTCCATGGAACTTTTGTCAGTTCAATCCAGGAACCATCGATGGGGCCTTCTTTGAGAAATTCTTTTTTCACTTTTTTCAGCAGGTCATCTGCCTTGAGTGACTTTCTGCTGGAAACAAATGAGAATGCCGCTGCACCCAATAGAAATGAAAGCAGCAATGATCCGCCAAGAATACTCCATTCTGCCGAAGAGTGCTGTTTAACTAACCGGTTGTTATTTCTAAACATTATTTCGCCTCCTATCCTGTCTACATCTTACTGTCGTATTTATTTTAGCATAGATGCCTGACAAGTGTAACAGAAACAAATCAGTTTAGCTTAAATTAAAGCCGGTTTTTGTGTATAATAATAAGGTATAGCATATGAAAGAATAAAAAATTACTGGGAGGATAGCGTTAGTCTGACTAACGATTTATATATGACTGATGAAACATTTAAATTAATAAAAAAGGTGACTGAATTACAGGGAACAAGTGGCTTTGAGCATGAAGTCAGAGATTTCATGAAAAGTGAAATGGAAGGTCTGGTAGACTCCATTGAAATGGATGGTTTGGGAGGCATATTCGGTTTGAAGCAAGCAGCTGATGAACAGGCCCCTAAACTCATGATAGCGGCTCATATGGATGAAGTGGGATTCATGGTTTCATCCATTACTAAAAATGGACTTATCAAAGTACTGCCAATGGGTGGATGGAACCCCTATGTCGTATCAGCTCAGCGTTTTACTGTTCAGACAAAAAAAGGCAACTACCCGCTCATTTCTTCCTCAATCCCGCCACATCTGTTAAAAGGTCAGAAGAAAGAGGCCTTGACAGTTGACAGTATTCTCTTCGACGGGGGATTCGAATCCAAGGAAGAAGCGGAAGAATATGGTGTCAGACCCGGAGACGCCATTGTACCGGATGTAGAAACCATACAGATGGCTAACAAAAAGACGTTTGCCGGTAAAGCCTGGGATAACCGATATGGCGTGGCTCTCGTTCTTGAATTATTAAAAAAGCTTGAAAATGAATCACTTCCCAGCACACTAATAGCTGGAGCAAATGTCCAGGAAGAAGTAGGACTCCGAGGAACAAAAGGTGCGGTACGGAAATTCAATCCAGATGCCTTTATCGCGGTAGACTGTTCACCTGCAAATGACATCAATGGAGACAAAGAGGCATTCGGACGTCTGGGCGACGGTTTTCTTTTGAGAATTCAAGATCCGGGAATGATTTTATCCAAGGAAATGAAGGATTACTTGCTTGATACAGCAGAAACGCATAATATTCCTTACCAGTATTTTGTTTCAAAAGGTGGAACGGACGCCGTTGCTGCTCATCAGCTGAATGAAGGCATTCCAAGTGCAGTTATTGGTGTACCGGCGCGCTATATCCATACACACCAATCCCTGTTTAGAATTGATGACTATGAAGCGGCCAAGGAAATGGTTTACCAGATGGTAAAATCCTTTGACCACTCCGTACTCGACACACTGAAAACATTTTAATTAATAGATTAGAGGAGAAATAATATGTTTATAAGCACGTACAATAATAATGGCCTTGATGATGTTTTGATGATTATGCTAAGCAAAGCAGATTCAGCCAATCAGGTATTCGAAAAAAAGAAAAACATGACAGTGATTAAAGAGAAATCTGCCGGGGACATCGTGGGATTAAATTTGTTTAATGCTTCTGCAGTCCTGAACGATTTAAAAGAAGGACCTCAAATTTTATCGGATAGAGACAGAGACACGCTTAATCAGCTGCTTAAAGACATGGACATCGATGTAGCACTTGATGATCAGGGCGGTTCAAAATTTGTCGTTGGCTATGTCAGTTCCTGTGAACCGGTCGAAGGCTCAGATCATTTAAATCTGACTCAGACTGAAGTTGAGGACGGCAAGGTTCTGCAAATTGTCTGTGGTGCAGGCAATATAGCGAAAGGACAAAAAGTAGTCGTGGCGAAACCCGGGGCAGTCTTACCAGACGGTCTAGTAATCTGGCCTGGAGAATTAAAAGGCATCAAGAGTGAAGGCATGATTTGTTCTGCGAGAGAATTAGGTCTTCCACAGGAAACTGCCGGAATAATGGTGCTTGATGAGGACAAAGAAACAGGAGTACCTTTCACGTTCTAATCAGTAGACGACAAATTAAGGTTCATTTCAGTGAAGGAGGGTGAATATGGCTTCTAAATACACGGATTTCTTTGACTCTTCCAGGAGTACAAAGCCAAAAAGAGAAGGAAAACTGGAGACACCTAAGTTCGAGTCACCTAAATTCGAAGACCGCTATGCCTTGCCTGAAGATATTAAGCGGAAAGAAGAAATAAAAAAAGAATTCAAAGATTATCTGACTCACAAAGAAGAAGGGTTTGACAGAGGTTATGTCTCCCCTCCTTTTGAAGTGAGTAAAGTACCTTCTCCATATTATGGGTTTAATAAGCCAAAGCCCAAGAAAAAAAGAGTACATGACTACGGCAAATTAAAAAATAAGATGACAAAAAAGGCCAGTGACTACATTATACTGGAGTCTTTTTCCACACCTGAACTGGAAGCCGCATGGAACCATCAAAGCGAGAAGGGAAAGTCTTTGACTGAACCGGCTGAAGAGAAGCAAGTCAGCTCTCAATCCTTTGAACGACCACGGAGAGAAAAAGCGGTACGGACACACGGTCTGCATCGAACCCTCGAGTCAATTATGAACGAAGAACAAAGTGGAAATAACAATTCGAAAAGAAATGTTCCAGGGTATTTTAATAATAAGTGAGGATTAATATAATAGACTGGCTTTTTTTAATGATTTCACTTATAGTATATAACGATGCAAAATTAACCGATGAACACAACTGGAGGATTTTTAACGTATGAATCAAGAAGAACTATACCACTTTGTGGGGATTAAAGGATCTGGGATGAGCGCATTGGCACTTATTCTTCATGATAAAGGCTACAAAGTCCAAGGGTCAGATGTCAAAAAATACTTCTTTACACAAAAGAATTTAGATGAAACGAATATTCCAATCTATTTATTTGACGAAAACAATATTAAAGAAGGCATGATTGTTATCGCGGGCAATGCTTTCCCTGACACTCATGAAGAAATAGTCAGAGCTAAGGAGCTTGGTCTAACGGTCATTCGTTACCATGATTTCCTTGGTCAGTTAAGCAATGAATTTACAAGTGTCTCCATAACCGGATCTCATGGAAAGACCAGCACCACAGGTCTTTTAGCTCACGTTCTCAGCGGCATTAAGCCGACCAGTTACCTTATTGGTGACGGAACAGGAAAAGGCGAAAAAGATGCCAACTATTTCGTCCTGGAAGCATGTGAGTACCGACGCCACTTTTTAGCATATAAAACGGATTACGCGTTAATCACAAACATTGATTTTGATCACCCGGACTATTACCAAAGCATTGAAGACGTTCAGGATGCTTTTGTGGAGTTTTCAAGCCAAATCAAGAAAGCTATTTTTGCCTGTGGCGATGATGAACGACTGCAGAAACTGCATGCCCCTGTCCCAGTCGTCTACTATGGTTTTGATGAATATAACGACTTTCAGGCGAAGAATATCGAACGCACAACAATTGGATCTACGTTTGATGTTTATGTACGTGGGGATTTCCATGGACGCTTTACGATTCCTTCTTTCGGCAAGCATAATATTCAGAATGCCTTAGGCGTGATAGCCTTTGCCCATTATGAAGGGCTGGAGCAGGACAAAGTGATGGAGAGACTGCTTTCCTTTAAAGGAGTCAAGAGACGCTTTACTGAAAAAGAAGTGATGAATACAGTTATCATCGATGACTACGCCCATCATCCGGCAGAAATCAAAGCAACTCTTGATGCCGCTCACCAGAAATACCCTGACAGAGAGATTGTAGCCGTATTCCAGCCACACACTTTCAGCCGTACAGTTGCGCTTTTGAGTGAATTTGGTGAAGCTCTTGATATGGCAGATGCCGTTTATCTGTGTGATATCTTTACTTCTGCAAGAGAGCAGGAAGGCCAGGTCACCATCAAAGACTTGCTGGATAAAACAGAAAAAGGGAAAGATATTGTGTCTGAAGACGATTTATCTGTTTTGCTTAAGCATAAGAATCAGGTCGTTGTCTTTATGGGAGCAGGCGATGTCGAAAAATTCGAACATGAATTTGAACGCATCCTAAGTCAGTCAGAAGCTAAAATTTAAAGCAATTTGAAAGAGAAGGTCTTCTATTTGAAGCATAGCAGTAAAGCATGTTATGGTTTCGGATCGAGGACGTTCTCTTTTTCTATTCGTGAAATTTTGATACTATAGGATTAGGATACTAGTCGGGAGTTGGAAAAATTGACCAATAAAAATAAACTATTACTGATTGACGGACACAGTGTGGCTTTTAGAGCCTTTTATGGGCTGCACAGTCAAATTGAGCGAATGAAAAACAGAAACGGACTGCATACAAATGCCCTTTATGGCTTTCATAACATGCTGGACGTTATTGTCAACAAGGAACAGCCGACACATGCGCTGGTAGCGTTTGATGCAGGCAAGACGACATTCAGACATGACTTTTTTGAAGAATATAAAGGCGGCCGTTCCAAGATGCCGTCAGAGTTTGCGGAACAGATTCCATTTATGAAAGATTTACTCGGTGGATTTGGACTGGAAAGTTATGAACTGGAAAACTATGAAGCTGATGACATCATAGGAACTTTGGCTAAGGAAGCTGAGAAAAAAGGCTTTGAAGTTGTTATTCTCACCGGTGACAGAGACTTGACTCAGCTGGCTTCTGATCAAGTCAGAGTGGATATCACTAAAAAAGGGGTTAACGACCTCAAAGAATACACCAAAGAATCCATTATGGAAGAAATGGGTATTTCTCCTGACCAGATCACCGATATGAAAGGCCTCGCCGGGGATTCTTCAGATAACATACCGGGTGTAACTAAAATTGGAGAAAAAACAGCACTGAAATTACTGCACGAATACGGCTCTGTTGAAAATCTTTACGATAATATCGATGATATGAAGAAATCAAAGCGTAAAGAATATTTGATAGATGAAAAGGAAACGGCCTTTCTAAGTAAAAAGCTGGCGACTATCGATTGTGCAGCACCGATTACAGTTGATTTGGATGAGTTAAATTATTCCGGCAGAGATATGGAAAAACTGATTGCCTTTTATAAGGATATGGATTTCAATTCTCATCTTGAAAAGCTGGATACATCAGACTATATGGAACAACTGGCTGAAGAAGCTGAAGAAATTGAGTTTACTTTTCTTGATAAAATAGAGAAAAGTCATTTCACAGAAAAGATGGCACTCTATCTCGAAATGCTTGATGAAAATTATCACCAGGCAGAAATTGTTTCCGTTACATGGGGGGATGAACATAATCTCTATGTATCAGATCCGGAGACGGTTTTCAGTTCAGAAGCCTTTAAAGACTGGGTTGAAGAGGAATCACAGACAAAGGTTGTCTATGATACGAAACGGACCTATGTTGCTTTAAACCATCGAGGCATGGAGTTGAAAGGGGTCAGCTTTGATATTATGCTGGCGTCCTATTTACTCACGGCTGAAGACAGCAGCAGTGGAGATATCGCTGATGTAGCCAAGAAACATCACTATACCGGCATTTCACCCGATGAAGTGGTCTACGGAAAAGGAAAGAAGAGAGCACTGCCAGAAGACCGTCAGCTGATGTATAATCATGTGGCTCAAAAAGTTCAGGGCATTTATGCACTGGCTGAAAAAATGAACCAAGAATTGATTGAAAACGAGCAGGAAGATTTGCTGAAAAAAATGGAGCAGCCACTGGCTGTTGTATTGGCTGAAATGGAAATTCAAGGAATTACAGCGGATGCCGAACGACTTGAAAAAATGAAGGCCGAATTCAAGGAGACCCTTGAAGGCATCGAAAAAATCATTTTTGAAGAAGCGGGCGAGACGTTCAACATTAATTCACCGAAACAGCTGGGTGTCATTTTATTCGAGAAAATGGGCTACCCTGTTATTAAAAAGACTAAAACCGGCTATTCGACTGCCCAGGATGTTCTCGAAAAGCTGAAAGATCGGGCTCCGATTGTTGAGCATATTCTGCACTATCGTCAGATAGCCAAGATACAGTCTACTTATATCGAGGGACTGCTTAAAGTCATTGATAAAGACACCAGTAAAATTCACACACGTTACCTTCAGACAGTCGCCAGAACGGGCCGATTGAGTTCTGTAGATCCGAACCTGCAGAATATTCCGATTCGACTGGAAGAAGGCCGAAAAATCAGGCAGGCTTTTGTACCGAGAAAAGAAGGATGGAAAATCTTTGCCTCAGACTATTCGCAAATTGAGCTGCGCATACTTGCTCATATTTCGAAAGACGAGCACCTGATTAAAGCTTTCCTGGACAACGAAGATATTCACACCACAACAGCCATGCGTGTCTTCAATATTGACAGCGCGGATAAAGTAACCCCGGCTATGAGACGGGAAGCAAAAGCCGTCAACTTTGGAATAGTTTATGGAATCAGTGATTACGGTTTGTCTCAGAATCTGAACATTACGAGAAAAGAAGCAAAAGACTATATTGATACTTACTTTGACCGCTTCCCTGGTGTAAAAGAATTTATCGATACAGTTATAAGAGAAGCGAAAGATGAAGGTTATGTTGAAACACTCTTCCATCGCCGCAGGTACCTGCCGGACATCAACTCCAGAAATTTCAACTTGAGATCATTTGCTGAGCGCACAGCTATGAATACACCTATTCAAGGAAGTGCCGCAGACATTCTGAAAATGGCTATGATTGAAATGGACAGACGAATAAAAGAGGAGAACCTCAAGGCAACCATGCTCCTGCAAGTACATGATGAGCTGATATTTGAAGTGCCTGAAGAAGAACTGGAAACGATTGAACAGCTTGTAAAAGAGGTTATGGAACAAACGGTTGAACTGGCCGTGCCGCTAAAAGTAGAAAGCAGTTATGGAAACAACTGGTACGAAGCTAAATAAGAAAGAGCGGGAGAGCTTCCCGCTCTTTTAACCTGTTTGAATCTATATAGAAAGTTGAGACGAGAAAATGCCAGAATTACCGGAAGTAGAAAGTGTCAAGAATGGCTTGAATAATCTGATTGTTGGAAAGACGATTAAAAACGTAGAGGTATTATGGGATAATATCATTAAAGATCCTGCTGTAGAAGAATTTCAGCAGAAACTGACCGGTCAGACCTTCTCTGAAGTGAAGCGCCGAGGGAAATTCCTGCTGTTTGTCTTAGACGACCACACCCTCATCAGTCATTTGAGAATGGAAGGGAAATTCCGGGTGAAAGCCAGTGGAAAACCGTTGTCCAAACACACTCATGTCATCTTCTCTCTTGATAACGAGGAGGAGCTCCGCTATCTGGACGTTAGAAAGTTTGGACGTATGAGTCTTGTAGAGCATTCTGACGCCTTGCTGCATCCTTCGTTAGCCCAGCTTGGTCCGGAGCCCGATGAAAAGAGCCTTTTGACAGATCACCTTATGGAGCAGCTGAAAAAAACGAGTCGACCTATCAAAGCAGTTTTACTTGACCAGCGTGTAGTCGCAGGTATTGGCAATATTTATGCAGATGAAATTTTATTCTTGTCTGGAGTTTATCCGGGTAGGCTTGCTTCTGAACTGTCTGAAAAAGAAGTGGTTAAACTGCATCAATCTATTCTTCAGATTATGTCGGAAGCTGTCAGCTCAGGAGGCACGACTATCCGAACCTATGCAAATGCCTTTGGTCTGGAAGGGTCCTACCAGAATAAACTGAAAGTTTACGGTAAAGAAGGAGAAGCCTGCAGCAACTGCGGCCATCCCATTGAAAAAACTAAAATAGCTCAGCGCGGGACACACTATTGTCCCGTCTGTCAGGTCCACTGATAGGAGAAAGGAAGGTTAGATGACTTATTTTTTAGGCTTGACTGGAGGCATTGCTTCTGGAAAATCCACAGCTAGTCGATTCTTCAAGTCCAAGGGGATACCGGTTATAGATGCTGATGTCATTGCCCGAAAAGCTATGGAAAGTGACCAGCCTGCTTTTAAAAATGTTGTTGATGCCTTTGGGACGGGTATAGTGACCGAAGATGGTCAGTTAGATAGAAAAGCACTGGGGCAACTGATATTCGATGACGAAACCAAGCGCCGGAAATTGAATGCCATTGTACAGGATGATATTCGCCAGAGGATTCATCAGCAGAAGGCGGATTACGAAGAAAAAGAAGCGCCCCTTGTCATCCTTGACATCCCTTTGCTCTTTGAAGCGGGTTATGAAAAAGAAGTGAATGCGGTAATGGTCATTTATGTAGACAGAGAAACGCAGGTCAGTCGATTGATGAAAAGAGACAATTTGACTGAAGAAGACGCGATGAAACGCATAGAAGCACAGTATCCGATTGAAGAAAAAGCAGATAAAGCGGATGTCGTAATCAATAATAATTATTCAGTAAAAGAAACGAATAAGCAGCTGTCTGAATGGCTGGTCACAAATGGCTTTCAAGTCGAGGATATAAATGTGATATAATACGAGTAATAAATCATTGTAAAGGACTGAAGACTATGCATTGCCCGAAATGTCAACACAACGGAAGCAGAGTAGTAGATAGTCGACCAGCAGATGACGGCAAAGCAATCAGACGGCGCCGGGAATGCGAGGCCTGTCTGTTTCGTTTTACAACGTTTGAAAGAATTGAGCAGAGTCCCATACTGGTAGTCAAAAAGAATGGAAACCGTGAAGAATTCAGCCGCGAAAAACTGCTGAGAGGCATCAGAAGAGCCTGTGAAAAACGACCGGTTACCGCGGAAGACCAGGAAAAAGTAGTCAACAAAGTCGAATATAAAATCAGAGAAAACGGATCCAGTGAAATTCCGTCAACTAAAATCGGCGAATTTGTTATGGAAGAACTGGCTGAGTTAGACGATGTGGCTTATATCAGGTTTGCGAGTGTCTACAGACAATTCAAAGACATCGGTGTCTTTATGCAGGAAATGCAGGAACTTGAAAAAAAGAGAAAAGAACATTAAGAGAGCTAGAGAGGACAGTAAGCAATGAGCTACCCGTGGAAATCAATTAGTCCGAAAGATTCACTTCGCCTAATTAAAAACGCCATCTTTTCAGATAGCCATACCAGCACAGTGATATCTCTATATCAGCCGCTCATCGGCAGAGAAGCAGTGAGCTTGTATTTGCTTATGAAGGAATACCTGGCAGAAACAACGGACAAAGAGGTAGTTCTTGCAGATATACTGGCCCAGCTTAGCATAGATGTGCAAGGCTATTATACTGCGCGCATCAAGCTGGAAGCATACGGGCTAGTGAGAGTGTATAAGCATAAAACAGATGAAACGCATTATGGCTTAGTTATACAATCTCCTTTAACACCTCAACAGTTTTTCTCCGATTCAATGATGAAGATGATGCTGGTCGAGAAAGTCGGTCAACGGCTTGCTAAGGAGCTGGAAGAGCGCTTTGCTGTGTCGAAATATGACTTGAATGAGTTTGTAGAGATTACTAAATCCTTTTTGGATGTCATTCATGTCGACATGAGTAAATACAGTAACAATCCATTTGAGGAAATGCAGGTTCAGACTGAAAACAATCAGAAACCATCTGACGAACTTATTCAGAACAGCAGCTTTGATTGGCCTTTTTTCATTGAAGGCTTGAATAAGAACTATATAAACAGCCAGTCATTGACAAAGGATATCAGAAAGACGATTCTTACCTTTCATCTGCTGTATGGTATAGATGAGCTGGAAATGCAGAAACTGGTACTGGAAGCATCTGATATTACCTCAGGAGACGTAGAGGAGAAGAAACTAACGTCAATAGTGCACAAAAAATACTTGAGCCAGTCAGCTAAGAAGACTGAACCGGTCTTGAGTGAAGGCGATTCTCAGAAACGGACAAGGCAGCTGAAACAAAAAGGTTTTTCCGATGAGGAAATAGAAATCATTCTTCATGCAGAAGCTACCCAACCGTATAGTTATCTGAAATCGATAAAACAGCAGAAAGGCGGCTTTGTTACTTCCAGTGAAACATGGATTCTGAAAGAGCTGGTTGGGAATGCCCCTCTGTCAACAGCTGTGATTAACATCCTGCTGAACTATCTGCTGATTATAAAAGACGCCCCGACTCTGGAAAAAAATCTGGCAACTAAAATAGCCAATGACTGGGCTCAAAGCAAAGTCGCTTCGCCTGAAGATGCGATGATTAAGGTTAAGCAGCTGTATGCTTCTTTCGCTCAGTCCAAAGAAAAGAAAAACAAGCCTGCCTACAGTAAGAACTACAATAAGAGCAGCCATGCCCGTAAAGAAACATTGCCAGCCTGGGCGACTGAAACAGCAGAGCCGGATCAGCGGTTAACAAGCAAGGAAGAAGAATCATATAAGGAAAAGCTGAAAAGAATCCGAAATAAAAAGAGTGGTGAATAAAAGTGGACAGTATAAAAGAACAGTTAGACAAACTGATGGATGCTTCAAAACTGAGTGACATGTTCAGTCAGATTATGAAGAATGAAGTGTTTAAGGATCCGGAAGTACGCTCATTTTTAGCTGAGAATAAAGAGGCTCTTGATAAAGAAGCGATTGAAAGAAGTGCCTCAAAGTTATATGAGTTTGTTTCTGAGAAAAGAAAAGTGGGCAACGATGACTCCAGTTTGGCTCCGGGCTACAAGCCTAAGCTTATTCTGAACAATCATCGAATTGACGTAACTTATGTCCCTACATCAGAACTGATTCAAAAGCAGAAAGAAGAAAAGATTAAGAGTAGAATCCGGTCACTGTATATGCCGAAAGATCTGAAAGAAGCGCGTCTTGAGGATTTTGAAGCCACACGGAAGCGTCAGAAGGCGCTGGACAAAGTCATTACCTTTATTGAAAATTATCTGGAATCGCCTAAGTCTTATCATAAAGGACTTTATTTACATGGGCCATTCGGAGTAGGTAAGACGTTTCTTCTCGGCGGAATTGCTCATGAGTTGTCCGAACAAGGTTATCCGTCACTGATTGTGCATTTCCCGACCCTAGCGGTTGAGATGAAAAACTCGATTGGAAAAAACACGACAGAAGATAAACTGGATAAGTTTAAAAAAGCACCTATACTCATGATAGATGATATAGGAGCCGACTCATTATCTTCATGGATTAGAGATGATATATTAGGCGTTATCCTGCAGTACCGTATGCAGGAGGAGCTGCCTACTTTTTTCACTTCTAACTTTGATATGACGCAGCTTGAAAAAGAGCATCTAAGTGTAACGCAACGAGGAGAAACTGAACCACTTAAAGCAAAGCGTATTATGGAGCGGATTCGTTTTCTTTCAGAGGAAGTAGAAATGTCTGGAGAAAACAGAAGACATAATTAATGATTGATTAATAGGCTTAATCGTGATAGAGTACTTCATATATATAAGCGATGAGAAAGACACCGTCATCAGTTATTCAAAAGAGAGAGAGACAGTTGCTGAAAGTCTTTCACAGTCTGATGATGACCACTTTCGAGTATTACCCTGAAATCAAAGTAAGGGTAATCGTATCTCTGCGTTAAAGAGTAATGAAGATAGAGAGACACCGTCTTTCTATGAACTTGGGTGGAACCACGTAAATTTGACGTCCCATTGAATAACATGTTTATTCGATGGGGCTTTTTTATGCTTAATTTTAAAAGGAGGAATTAGCAATGTCAGAGATGATTACAGTTACACTGCCGGACGGTTCAGTTAAAGAAGTTGAAAAAGGGACAACACCTGAACAGGTGGCAGAATCGATTGCCAAGTCGCTTAAGAAAAAAGGGCTGGCTGCCAAGTGGAATGGTGAGCTGGTTGATTTCAGCCGTGCACTACAGGAAAGTGGTGTGCTTGAAATCGTCACGCCGGATCATGACGATGCTCTGCAAGTCCTTCGTCATTCAACTGCTCACTTAATGGCTCAGGCCATCAAGCGTCTATACCCATCGGTGAAATTTGGAGTCGGACCAGCAATCGAAAACGGTTTTTACTATGATACGGATTCGGAAGAACCGATTACAGAAGACGATTTAGAAAAAATTGAAAATGAAATGATGTCTATTGTAAAAGAGAACTTGCCGATTGTCCGTAAAGAGATTTCAAGAGCGGATGCTCTGGAGCTGTTTGCTGATGATCCGTATAAAGTTGAACTGATTACTGATTTACCTGAAGATGAAGAACTGACTGTTTACGAGCAGGGTGACTTTGTTGATTTATGCAGAGGTGTCCATGTGCCGTCTACAGGCAGAATCCAGGTATTTAAACTGCTTTCACTAGCCGGAGCTTACTGGAGAGGTAATTCGGATAATAAAATGATGCAGCGGGTGTACGGAACAGCCTTCTTCAATAAGAAAGATTTGAAAGATTACTTGAAAATGCGTGAAGAAGCGAAGCAGCGCGACCACCGTAAGCTTGGAAAAGAACTGGAACTGTTCATGCTGTCACCGGAAGTAGGGTCGGGTCTGCCGTTCTGGCTGCCTAAGGGCGCAACTATCCGCCGTGTAATTGAGCGATACATTACAGATAAAGAAATTAGCCTGGGGTACGAACATGTCTACACACCTATTATGGCTAATGTTGACTTCTACAAAAAGTCCGGTCACTGGGATCACTATCATGAAGACATGTTTCCACCGATGGATATGGGAGATGGGGAGATGCTGGTCCTTCGTCCGATGAACTGCCCGCACCATATGATGGTCTTCAAGAATGACGTTCGCAGTTACCGCGATTTGCCAATTCGGATTGCTGAACTAGGACAGATGCACCGCTACGAAAAGAGTGGAGCACTGTCAGGTCTGCAGCGTGTGCGTGAGATGACCCTGAACGATGCTCATGTATTTGTCAGACCTGACCAGATTAAAGAAGAATTCACTAGAGTTGTCCAGTTAATGCTGGCTGTCTTTGAAGATTTCGATATAACTGATTACCGTTTCCGATTGAGCTATAGAGATCCGGAAAACACTGAAAAGTATTTTGATGACGACGCCATGTGGCAGAAAGCAGAATCCATGCTGAAGGAAACGCTAGATGACATGGGTCTGGAATACTTCGAAGCCATAGGGGAAGCAGCCTTTTATGGACCCAAGCTGGATGTTCAGGTCAAAACAGCTATGGGTATCGAGGAGACATTATCTACTGTTCAACTGGACTTCCTGCTGCCTGAACGCTTTGACCTGACTTATGTGGGCGAGGACGGCCAGGACACGCACAGACCGGTTGTTATTCACCGAGGCATTGTATCAACGATGGAAAGATTTGTAGCTTATTTAATTGAACGTTACAAAGGAGCGTTTCCAACATGGCTGGCTCCAGTTCAGGCTAAGATTATTCCGGTTAACCTTGATATTCATGGGTCTTTTGCTAATGAACTGAAAGACAAGCTTGCTCAAAAAGGCCTTCGTATAGAAGTGGATAACCGTAATGAAAAAATGGGATATAAAATCAGAGAAGCCCAGACGCTCAAAATTCCATATCAGCTAGTTATCGGAGACAGTGAGATGGAAAACAACACCATAACAGTCAGAAAATATGGTGAGAAGAAAACTGAGACAGTTTCGCTTGATACGTTCATCAGTCAGCTGGTTGAAGAAAGCTCAAAATAAATTTAATTTGAATTGACAATAAGAACGAGAAGTGTTATTATTAAAAAGTTGAGAAAACAAAGCAGAAGCCCCCGCTTCTCGCCTTAGCAGATTTAAATCTCTGGGCAGATATGGACGTATATAATTAAGACACGTATGTGTACGTGTTTAATGCGGAGATAAGGCGGGTATTCTATTAACTAGATGACCCGTCTTTTTCTGTGCTTTTCTCGCAAATACTTTGGAGGTGACCACCATAGCTAAAGACATGATTGTCAACGATCGCATTCGTGCTACGGAAGTGCGTCTGATCGGTAAGAACGGTGAACAGATAGGAGTAGTCCAGCGTAAAGAGGCGATGAGATTAGCAGAAGAGTCTAACTTGGATTTAGTGCTCGTTTCTCCTAATGCAAAACCCCCGGTCGCGCGTATCATGGATTACGGAAAATATCGCTATGAACAACAGAAAAAAGAACGTGAAGCAAGAAAGAATCAAAAAGTTGTCAACGTTAAAGAGATTCGTTTGAGTCCTACAATTGATGATCACGATTTTGATACTAAACTGCGTAATGCACGTAAGTTTCTGGAAAAAGGCGATAAAGTTAAAGTATCTATCCGTTTCAGAGGTCGAGCTATTACTCACAAGGACATTGGTCGTGTTGTGTTAGAACGTATGGCAGAAGCTACTTCTGATATATCACAAGTTGAATCTAAGGCTAAAATGGATGGCCGCAGCATGTTCTTGATGCTCGCACCGAAAAGTGAGAAATAATTAGAAGGTAGTCTGACTATTTTCTGGATAACTATAAGAAGAGTATTGGAGGAAATCAATAATGCCTAAGCAAAAAACGCATAAAGGATCAGCTAAACGATTCAAAAGAACAGGATCCGGTAAATTAAAGAGAAGTCACGCGAAAACAAGCCACATGTTCGCAAACAAAACTCAGAAACAGAAACGTAAATTGCGTAAATCAGCACTGGTTTCTAAAGCTGACTATAAGCGTATCAAGCAGCAGCTTGCAAAAATGAAATAAGACAAGATTCTAGGATTGTATTGAAGGAGGAAAAACAATGGCACGAGTAAAAGGTGGAGTCGTCACTCGCAGACGCCGTAATCGCGTATTAAAATTAGCTAAAGGATATTATGGTGCTAAGCACCGCTTGTTTAAAGTTGCTAAGCAACAGGTAATGAAATCATACATGTATGCATTCAGAGACCGTAAACAGAACAAGCGTAACTTCCGTAAATTATGGATTGCACGTATTAATGCGGCAGCTCGTATGAATGGATTAAGCTACTCTAAATTCATGCACGGTTTGAAACTAGCTGAAATTGATATGAACCGTAAAATGCTTGCTGAATTAGCTGTTAGTGATGCAGATGCATTTGCAGCATTAACTGAAAAAGCTAAAGAAGCATTAAATAACTAATTTTTAAGGAATCTTATAACAGGGTGTTTTTATAACTCCCAGTTATAAGGTTTTTTTGTTTGTTAACAAATCAGACAAAAAATGTTCGCTAATAATTTTCTCAACATGGTATAATGTAGAGTATGTTTTAACATTGACCGTATATTAATGCTTTACGAAAATAATTAAACAGGTTCAAAAACTGTTTAATTAGTTATATTGAGTAATAATTGAGCTGTTTGAATGCAGTGCAGTTATAGTTGAGAGGTATCAAGAATGGAGAAGACGAATAAGCGAGTAGCGATTATTGGCAGTGGCATTACCGGCCTGACAACTGCCTATGAGTTAAAAAAGCATATAAAAGAAGAGAATCTGCCATATGAGGTACTGGTTCTCGAGTCTTCTATCCGTTCTGGAGGAAAGCTGTATACCATGAAATTTGGTGAACAGTACATTGACTTAGGTGCTGAATCTATTGATACACGTCAGACGGAAGCTTTACAGCTAATAGAAGAATTGCAGCTGACAGAACAGCTGCAGTACAGTAAAAATGGCAAGCAGGATGTGTATGCATTTAATAGATTGTACCATTTTGACTGCCCCACATATAAAGGGATCCCTGTCAAACGAACAGATATATGGAAATACGACTTAGTCTCTTTTCAGGGCAAATTGGCTTTTTTAAAGGATACCTATTTTTCACGTCTTGAAAATGACAAAGAAGTTACCACAAAAGAATACTTTGCTCAACGACTAGGAGAAGAAGTGGCTGAATATGTAGTTGAACCATTCTTTTCTAAAATCTATTCCAGTGATATTGACGAAATAGGTATTCATGGTCTGAATGAACAAATAGTTGATTTGGAAAGTGATTATGGAACACTAACAAAAACTCTAGAATCCCATCCTGAATTGCTGGATGGCGATGATAATTATGTTACTTTTACGAATGGACTGGAAACATTAACCGAAGCACTAGTTGAAGAGCTGGACACATCTATCCGTTATTCAAAAAAAGTGACGGAGATTAAAAAAAGTATCAATAATACCTTTATTCTTGATATTAACAAGAAAGAACAGTTGCGTGTTGATAGTATTGTGGTTGCTACTGATTCGGGTGCTTATAACCAGATTTTCTCCGGAGACGTCGAACTGAATGACTATTTTAAGGAAATTAAAATGGGATCGATTGGATTTGTCCTCTTTAGTTTTCCGAAAGGCTCTTTTAATAAACCACCTAAAGGAAATGGTGTACTGTCTGTCAGACGTAATAATTCGTACATTCAGAGTGTTGTCTGGTTGAATAAGAAGTGGGATCACTATAAAGATAAAGATGAAGAGCTCGTAGGTGTGTACTTTGGTCGCAGTACTGATGGTATAATGATGTCTTTAAGTAATAAGCAGATAGAAGAAGCGATACTAAGTGATTTAAATAGTATATTGGCTATTCAAAGTGAGCCAAATTACAGAATAATCAAGCGCTGGCCTAATGCTATTCCCCAATTTTCTTTGAATCACGATGAAAAACGTAAAAATCTATTCGAGTTTTTAGATGATAACTATCCTGGCCTTTACCTAGCAGGAAATGGGATTGACGGTTTTGGTATCAACAATTGTATCGCTCAGGCGAAACGTGCCTCAGAGAATGTACTGAATTATTTAAAAAATACAAAATAGTATTTTCAAGAAAGCAAACAACCAATTGCTTCACTTTATACAGCTGATTTGTACTGTATAAAGGAAGATTGGTTGTTTTTTTTTATATTTAACGTATTCTATAAGTAAAGCCATATTAGGAGGAAAATACGTTATGGAACTAGTTGTATTAGGATGCTACGGTGGTTATCCAACAAATGATACGGGGACCAGCTCATACCTATTGAAATCTGACCATTTTAACTTATTGTTGGATGCAGGAAGTTATAGCCTGCTGACACTTGAGAAACATTTAGATCCACTAGAACTCGATGCTGTACTTCTTTCTCACTATCATCACGATCATATTGCAGACTTAGGTGTTCTGCAGTTTACCCGTCTACTGAAAAGAGACAAAAATGGAAACAGAGCGCATTTGTTACCAATATATTGCCATGATGAAGACAAGCAGCGGTTTAAGGAAATGACTCTGGAAAATGTGAGTGAAGGGATAGCCTTTAATCATGATAAAAAACTGGCTATCGGTCCATTTGATATTTACCATATGAAAACATTGCACCCTGTTCCGTGCTATGCATTTAAAATTATTGAAAGAAAAACAGGCAAGACCTTAGTTTTTACTGCTGATTCTGGATACAGTGAAACATTCTCTGAATTTGGGGAAGGGGCAGACTGTCTACTGGCCGACAGTAATTTTTATAAAGGAATGGAAAATCATTCTGTTCATATGACAGCCAAAGAATGTGGCTTCATTGCAGAAAAAGCAGGTATTAACCAGTTAATCCTGACGCATTTGCCCCAGACAGGCAACCATGCAGAATTAGTAGAACAGGCAAAAGAACAGGCTGAAGAAACTGATGTTACATTAGCCGAAAAAAATAAAACTTACACAATATAGAGGAGACTGTTTAATGTATTATGTGAAAAACCAGCGTGACGGTAAAGAAATCCATGATCCAGCTTTAAATTTGGCAATAGAGTACTACCTGCTCAATGAAGTGCAGCTTGATGAACCCATCCTGCTGTTCTATATTAATGACAATTCAATCATTGTCGGACGAAACCAGAATACTTATGAAGAAGTTAATATACCATATGTCGAGGAAAATGGTGTGAAAGTAGTCAGACGTTTCTCAGGTGGTGGAGCTGTCTACCACGATATGGGCGTCTTGAACTTCTGCTTTCTGACAAAAGATGACGGCAATTCATTTAGAGATTTTAAAAAGTTCACGCACCCGGTTATTGAAGCCCTTCATAAAATGGGCGTAGAGGGAGCAGAATTAAGAGGCCGGAATGATCTGGTCATTGATGGCAAGAAATTTTCCGGAAATGCTATGTATGATAAAAACGGCAGGCTGACGGCACACGGGACATTAATGTTTGATTCAGAAATTGAAGCAGTAGTGAAGGCCTTAAAGCCTAAAAAACATAAGTTGGAATCTAAAGGAATAAAGTCAATTAGAAGTAGAGTGACGAACATCAAACCTTATCTGAACGACTCTTACCAATATATGAATGCGAAAGACTTTAGAGAACAGCTGCTTCTATATATTTACAACACAGACCAGAAAGACTCGATTAAAGAATACGAGCTGACAGAAGACGACTGGAAACAAATTGAGGTGTTTGCTGATAAGTATACCGACAACTGGGAATGGAACTATGGGAAATCACCGGCTTTCGATATGGAAAGAAGTGAGCGTCTGTCAGTGGGAACGGTAGAAGTAAAAATGAACGTCAGAAAAGGTGT
Organism: Alkalibacterium psychrotolerans; assembly: GCF_054784355.1. Taxonomy (NCBI): domain Bacteria; kingdom Bacillati; phylum Bacillota; class Bacilli; order Lactobacillales; family Carnobacteriaceae; genus Alkalibacterium; species Alkalibacterium psychrotolerans. The sequence continues at coordinate 57,688 of NZ_BAAGPH010000002.1, forward strand.
TATCACGGACATAAGAATATTTGGAGATTTCTTCGGTATGGGAGAAATCGAAGATGTTGAAAAAGAACTCAAAGGCACGCAATATACTAAAGATGCCTTGATGGCCAAATTGAATGAGCTTGATATCCATAAATATTTCGGCAATATGGAAGCTGACGAACTCGTTGATCTGCTTTATTAATTATTAATCATTCCCCGCATGCTTGAACGAAGTGTGACGGGGATTTGTTTTATCGCTATTAGATTGTAATTATTATAATCTAAAGACGAAGTTGCAAATGATATTCAAATTGAAATGTTGATACATCAACGTTATTTTGATTCGTGAATAAAATCTGAACAAATTTAGTCAGAAAATTGACAAAAAAGGTTTACAACTGTTCACATTTACGCTATAGTAATAATTGTAAATGACAACACGATTAAAAAATAACTTTTAGATAATTTAAAACTCGAAGGGAGAAATACATAATGGTCACATTATTCACTACACCAAGTTGTACATCTTGCAGGAAAGCTAAAGCGTGGTTGGAAGAGTATCAAATCCCTTATACTGAAAAAAATATGGCTCACGAACCATTAAAAATAAATGAAATTAAAGCAATCATGCGTTTAACAGAAGACGGCACGGAAGATATTATATCCAAACGTTCAAAAGTCTTTAAGGAATTAAATATCGACTTGGATGAACTGTCATTAATGGAGTTGTTTGAATTGATACAGGACAACCCAACATTGATCAGAAGACCAATTATATTAGATGAGAAACGCCTGCAGATTGGCTACAATGAAGACGAAATCAGACAGTTTGTTCCAAGAGAAGTACGTGCAATGGAACTGGAAAGAGCACAGAACTTAGTGGCATTATCCCAAGTATAATTTAAGTGAGTAACGCTTTCTTAGATAGAACCTTAAAAGAATCGGCATATATGTCGATTCTTTCGTATTTTATACTGCATTTTACTTAGATTAGTATTCACTGCTTGTATTTCAGAATAACCTTTTGTATAATAGTCTAAGTGCAGTCTAGAGAGACTGTCTGTATTATTTCCGAAACTATTTTCCATAGAATTGTGAGGTGCTTGATTATGGAAATTGAACACATCAATGAAGACACTATTCGAGTGACAATTGAAAATACTGACTTGGAAGAACGAGGCATAACTTTTCTCGACTTGCTGGGCAATCAGAAACAAATTGAAAAATTCTTTTACAGTATATTAGAAGAAGTAGACATTGATGAAGAATTTCAGGAATCTGAAGCCGTCACATTTCAGGTAATGCCGAATAACAACGGCCTGGAACTATTTATCAGTAAAGGCAGCAATTTTAAAGAGGATTTATCACATGTAGATGACTTGAAAGAAACACTTTCGTCATCAGCATTAACCGATAATCTCAAAGACGCTAACGATGATGAGGTTGAGGATTACATTAATCAGGATAATGAAACAAAAGAAGCAATAGTTATCTTACGAAATTTTGAACAGATGATTCACTTATCTAAGGCGTTGTATCTGGAAAGTGGCGCATCTAATCTGTACACGTATGATAATAATTATTATCTGCATTTAGTCTTCTTCACGGAAGAAATGAATGAGAAAACTAGCGATGAAGAACTGGCCATAGCATTGGAGTATGGAGAAAAGAGTACGATTTTTTCGGAAGTTCTCCAGGAATACGCTGAAAAGATAATGGAAACAAACGCATTGGAACTCACACGTTATCACTTTAAATAAAACTCACGAAAAAAGACTGCGATGAAACTATCGCAGTCTTTTTTCGTGAGTTTTATAACGTATCGACAATATATATAGTACATAATCCATAAGAGGTGAAAAAAGTGATTATTGCTGAGTCAAAAGATGGAATTAAAGTGCATGCTAAAACCGCTGAAAGAAAGACCGACTACTTCTGTTGTCTGTGTAAGGAACGGGTTATACTTAAGAAGGGACAAATAAAAATACCTCATTTTTCGCATGGACATAACAGTAACTGCTCTGTTTATTCAGAAGGAGAAACCTGGGAGCATTTAAAAGGAAAGAGCGATCTGTACGACTGGCTAGATAAATTGGGATGCGAGCCGGAACTGGAAGTTTATATTGCAGGAATAAATCAGAGGGCGGATATACTTTTGAACTGGAAGGCACAGCTGTTTGCCATAGAGTATCAGTGCAGTCCTATTTCTGAAAGGGAAGTCATTATGCGGACACAAGGCTATCAGTCCGTAGGTATTAAGCCCATCTGGATAGCAGGCTGTAAAGTGAAAATTAATAGAGGTCTGTCAGTTTTGAACAGGCTATTTATTATGGAAAATGATGTCTTTGGACGACTTCACCTTTATTATAATACCGAGGCGGAACAGCTAGAGCTGACCTGTATGAGTGACGTTAGTAGGAAGCACAAGGGAAGACTGAGGCATGTGTTAAAGAAAAACGATACTAGTTTCACTGGTATGTATAAAAGGAAACCAGTCAGATTCTATTCGTGCGACGAGAAAAGCAAAGATCAGCAAAGCAGGTATCTCCATAAAATGAGACATTATAATGTCAGACAATACCGGTCATTATTTGAACTGATGTATAAGAATAACCTTACTATTGACTGTCTGCCTAGGGTAGTTTACTCAGAAATTGCAGAGGAGTGGACCATCAATACCTATCCTGTGGAATGGAAACTACACTTACTATTATGGTTAAAAGAGTATGCGCGCACTCGTACTGTCATAACATTAGCTGAAATGGAACGATATTTTCTTTCACTAATAAACCAGAAAAAGATAGGCTGTTACTTCCTTCCAAATTTAAGGGATGACTCTCCCGATATTCTAAGTGCCTTCTTTGCCTTGCTGGAGTTTGAAAACTACCTGTTTAAAACTGGAGAGAACACATGGTGGATAAACACGATTAAATATAACTGGTAATTATAAAATAAGAACTAAAAATACTGGATTTGATTATTCTATTTGAATTCATAGTATGTTATCATTAAATTATTCTTAAATTATAAGGAGGAAAATGATGGCAGCGGCTAAATCTCTACCTAACAGAGAAGAAGTTTCCTCACATCTAACATGGGATTTATCAGTTATATATAATTCTAATGATGAGTGGGAAGCTGATTATAAAGAAGTTGAAAATAATGTGTCGACAATTAAAGAGTTCAAAGGGAAACTAGGTGAAAGTGCGAGAGTTTTCCGTGAAGCACTAGAAAGTATGCTGGAACTGTCTCGAAAAGTAAGCTTGATTTATGTTTACGCGCACTTGAAAAATGATCAGGATACAGCAAACAGCACTTATCAGGCTATGAATGATCGCTCGCGTTTTTTAATTGCTCAAGTTCAAGAAGCGACATCATGGTTTGAGCCGGAAGTTATCGAATTGCCTGAATCACGTTTGAATGAATACTTTTCTGAATCAGAAGAATTAAGCACATATAAACATTACATTGAGCAGATGACTGCAAACAAAGCACACGTTTTGTCTTCAGAAATGGAAGCATTGCTGGCAGGCGCAAGTGAAGTTTTAAATGCATCAAGTCAGACGTTCAGTGTCTTGAATAATGCTGATTTACAGTTCCCAAAAGTAAGAGGAGAAGACGGTGAGGAAGTTCAACTGTCTCACGGGATGTACGGTGAGCTACTGGAGAGCACAGATAGAAGCGTCAGAGAAGAAGCATTCAAAAAAATGTATGAAGTCTATGAAAGTTTCAAAAATACATTTGCCAGTACATTGTCAGCTTCAGTAAAAAATCATAATTACCAGGCAAAAGTTCATAATTTCTCTTCTGCAAGGGAAGCAGCACTTTCAGACAATCACATTCCTGAAGAAGTGCATGATACCCTGATAAGTGTGGTTAATAACAATCTTCATCTTCTGCACCGTTATATGGACTTGCGTAAAAAGGTTCTGGAACTTGACGAGCTGCACATGTATGATTTGTACACACCAATAACAGGCGAAGCAAGTCTGAAATATGATTATGATGAAGCGAAAGATAAGACCCTTGAGGGGCTTGAAGTGCTGGGTGAGGAATACAGAGAAGTGCTTGATCTGGCCTTTAACAACCGCTGGATTGACGTAGTGGAAAATAAAGGCAAGCGTAGTGGTGCTTATTCTTCCGGTGCCTACGATACTAATCCGTATATTCTTCTGAACTGGCACGATTCACTGAATCACTTGTATACACTGGTTCATGAACTGGGCCATAGTGCTCACAGTTATTTCACTAGGGATAACCAACCATATGTATATGGCAACTATTCGATATTCCTTGCAGAGATTGCGTCAACAACTAATGAAAATATTTTGACTGACTACTTGCTGGAAACAACTAAAGACCCCAAGGCACGTGCTTACGTCTTGAGTCATTATCTGGATGGGTTTAAAGGAACAGTTTTCAGACAGACACAGTTCGCGGAGTTTGAACATCTGATGCATGAAAAAGCACGCGAGGGACAACCCCTTACAGCAGACTTTTTAAGTAATGAATACAAAGAACTGAACAGCAAATATTATGGAGAGTCTGTAGAAGCTGATGACGCGATACAGTATGAATGGGCAAGAATTCCTCATTTCTACTATAATTACTATGTGTATCAGTACTCAACAGGATTCTGTGCAGCGACAGCATTAGCTGACAAAATTTTGAAAAAAGAAGAAGGCGCTCTTGAAGATTATCTGACGTACCTTAAGTCGGGCAGCAGTAATTATCCTATTGAGGTAATGAAAAAAGCTGGGGTAGATATGACAGATGAAGATTATCTAAACCGAGCAATGTCAGTCTTTGAAGAGAGACTGAATGAGCTCGAAAAAGCTTTAGAAGAACTGAATTAATAAAAAAATGTCTTCCAGTTTCTGGAAGACATTTTTACTAATATAAAGTTTAAACGGTCTGAATGGAGGAGATAGGAGTCAGGTGAGAATGCGTACTTGAGCTGACCTGATCGTTACATAAGCCATGCAGGATTTGTTTCGTAATGGATTGATCAATTCGGTAACCCTGTCGTAAGTCATTGTTAGAATAGACTACACAAGAAGGTGCGTTAGTTACGTCCATTTCCATGGCTAAGGTCTGGTCTTTGTTAAAGGCTTTTTTCGACAAGTCTGATTCCAAATCTTCTTCAAACATATCAAGATCCAGTTTTACAAGAGAAGCAATATGAACCAGTAGTTCTTTTGTCACTTCTTTGCCTTCTTCAATGACTAAGTGCTGAAGAGTCATTAGAAAGTTTCTGCCTTTTTTCTTTCCCTGCATTGAAGCGGCCTGAAATGCCAGGCTTGCATGGTAAGAATCTGTATATAGTTTATTGCGGTTAGTCAGTGAAGAGATGTTTCTTTCCTTCATCATGTCACCGATGGATTTAAAGTTCAGTAATGGCACAAATCTAAGTTTAATCTTTTCGTTACGTTCAGTAGAAAAGGTTTCGATTAATTTTTCAGTTTCAAAGCAGTTAGGCCCTAAAGGATTTACAAATAAGAATACTTCAATAATATTATTTACAAACATAGTTTCCACTCACCTAATTTTATATTTTTGTCAGTCTCTCGCGAGAAAGAATATAGTCACTTAATTAGTTAACGATATATCCTATTACACTATATAGACTAACAAACAAAGCAGATTTTTTATAATGTTCTGCCTAAAAATTCGATTTTGTGGCACTTCTTTGTGACAAAATCGTCACAAACATATCACAATCACTGTTTCTCTTTAAATGCTCGGGCTATTTTATTAGGTGTGTCTCTTTTTGGGATGGAAAATTCAGCCAGTATTGCGTTAAATACATCTTTTCCTGTTTCGACTGATTGGGATTCCAGTTCTATTTCATAATCTGTCGTATTGCTGTAGCTGCTTTTATCCAGCACTAAGAGGCAGTCGCGAAAATCTTTTTCGTGGCGTAAAGTGGTCAGCTCAGCCAGTTTATTTACATCCTGGTCAGCTAAGTCAATTTTATCCACTAAAAAGGCGTAGAGTTCGGATGGAAGAGTGAACCTGCCTTCAGCGATTATCTCCTTTGCTTCATTTGAATCAAGGTGGATGGTCGTTTCGTGATGGTGTCCTTCAAAAGGCGTTTTTAATGTCAGTTCAGCCTGATTACCTTTAAGTCTGATTCTCAGTGCACATTTAGACTTTTTCAGGTCCATGGTATCAGTATCAAAATAGACATTCTTTTGAGTAAAGCCAGACTCGCTGTCGCTGAAGTGAACCCTCATGAGACGCTGGTATTCTTCCTCTGTCAGGAGGTTTTTAAACTCGATTTCAAGTTCGTGTTTCATTACTGTTATTCCTTTCCGCTGATACTGCTAATTATTTTATTAACACATAATATGGTACAATAGTAACAAGAACGTACATTAAAAAAAAGTAAAGAAGGTTTAGGATATGGACAGAGATTGGGAACTTTTCCTGCTTCCTTACAAGCAAACTGTAGATGAATTAAAAGTTAAATTACGTGGTTTAAGACAAATGTATCGATTAAGAAATGAACATGGTCCCATTGAATTTGTGACGGGCAGGGTCAAACCGGTAAAAAGTATCCTGGTCAAGTCACAGACCAGAAAGATACCACTGGATAAGATTGAAACGGACATGGAGGATTTAGCCGGGGTAAGAATTATGTGCCCGTTTGTGGAAGATATTTATGATGTCGTTGAAATGCTTGAACAGAGAAATGACCTTAATGTTGTCTACCAGAAAGATTACGTTACCCACAAAAAAGACAGCGGGTATCGGTCTTATCATTTAATATGTGAATACCCTGTACAACTGATAGACGAAGTGAAAGTCGTTCTTGTGGAAATTCAAATCCGCACATTGGCAATGAATTTCTGGGCTTCAATTGAGCATTCATTGAATTACAAGTACCAGGGTGAATTTCCTTCAGAAATCAATAACCGATTACAGAAAGCGGCAGAATCAGCTTTCCAGCTTGATGAGGAAATGTCGACGATAAGAGAAGAAATAAAAGAAATTCAGAAAGATTTTAGACTACCAAAAGATCAGTAAACAAAGGACGGATAGACGTGAGAATAGCCATCGTGCACAATTATACTGAAAAGTCAGTAGAAGTGACTCATAGGTTAAAAACAATGCTTCTTGAAAATGCGTTCTCACTGGTGAAGCAGGAACCGGACATTGTCATTTCAGTCGGGGGAGATGGCACGCTGCTGTCAGCATTTCACCGATATGCCCACCTGCTTGATAAAGTCAGATTTATAGGCGTACATACTGGCCATTTAGGTTTTTACACTGACTGGAGAGAATATAACCTCGAGGAATTGGTCAGCAGCCTAAAAAATGACAGTGGTGAATTCATTGAGTATCCCTTGCTGGATATCGGAGTCGTTTATGAAGGCAGTGGGGAATCCAAACATTTCCTGGCACTAAATGAATCAACAATTAAAAGAGTTGACGGGACACTGGTGTGTGATGTCTACATTAATGACGAGCACTTCGAGCGTTTCAGAGGGGATGGAATATGTATCTCCACGCCAACCGGCTCGACTGGATACAACAAGTCAGTCGGTGGAGCGGTGCTCCATCCGAGACTTGAAGCCCTTCAACTGACGGAGATGGCCTCATTAAATAATCGTGTATTCAGAACGTTAAGTTCGCCAATGGTCATTGCACCGGATGAATGGATTAAGCTGACACCGATAGAGACGAATGACTTCACCTTGACCGTGGACCAGCTGGTCTCTAATGAAGATCAAGTGGATCATCTGAAATTCAGAATTGCCAAGGAACGCATTCGATTTGCACGTTATCAGCATACGCATTTCTGGAACAGAGTAGAGGATGCTTTTTTGGGAGCGAAACAGCCAGATGAGAATTGACTGGTATGTAGAAAAAAATATTGAAGATAAACTACTTTTGAAAAGTTTTCTCAAAAGAAAATATATTTCCAAACGGTTTCTGTCTAAAGTTAAATACAGAGGTGGAAACCTGCAGGTTAATGATAAGGATGTCAGGGTTAGAGAAGAACTGAAAAGTGGCGATAAGGTTTCTGTGTTTCTTCCAAGAGAAGAGCCGACTGATCATCTGGCCGTCTCCCATGAAGAAGTGGAGGTGCTTTACGAGGACAGTCATTACCTCATTGTCAATAAGCCAAGTGGAGTAGCTTCCGTTCCCTCTTCTCTGTATCCTAATCACACAGTAGCAAATAGAGTCAAAGGCTATATTCTGGAAAAAGGCTATTATCACCAGACTATTCATATCGTCAATCGTCTAGATAAGGACACGTCTGGAGTCATGCTGTTTGCCAAGCATTCCTTAGCCCATTCTTACCTGGACCGATTGCTGCAGAATGATGAAGTATATAAAGAGTATGTAGCGTTTGTTCATCATAAGTTGGATAGAAGCCACGACATAATTGAAGAACCGATAGCACGGGCCAGTGATTCGATTATTAAACGGCGCATTCATTCTTCCGGCAAGTCATCCAAGACTGAATATTGGATTTTGAATCAGTTTGAGGAAGGATCGAAAGTCAAGATACAGCTCCACACTGGTCGGACGCACCAGATAAGAGTCCATTTTTCCCATATCGGGCATCCATTGATGGGGGATACACTATACGGACCTGAAAGTAATGGGATAGACAGACAGGCACTGCATTGTGTGAAGGTCAGTTTTTGTCATCCGTTCACCCATCAGCAGCTTACGGTGGTGTCACCTTTGCCTGCGGATATGGCCAGTCTGGAAAATAACTTAAAAAAATAGCAGCCGCTTAAGTGGCTGCTATTTTCTTCTGCATATGATGATGGGGGATGCCGGCATCCATAAAGCCTTCTCCGCTTGCTGTGTACCCAGATTTTTCATAAAAAGGAATAGCATAATCCTGAGAATCCAGAACAAGGTAACGTACTGAAAAAGTATGTTTGGCGAGTTTTTCAATCTCTTCAAGGAGGTCTTTTCCGATGCCTTTATTCCGGTATTCCTTTAAAACGGCCACTCGCTGTACTTTGAGATGAGAAGGGTCTTTTAAATATAACCGTGCTGTACAGCAGGGGTTTTCTTCGTGGTAACCCACTAAATGAGTTGTCTGATTTTCCAGATCATCTATTTCAAGGGACTCATCAACAGACTGTTCATCAATGAAGACTTTCTTTCGTATAATCAGTGACTCTTTATAAACGGAACTACTCGTATCCGTTGTTGTTTTAAAGTGCATCTTGTCATCTCCTTTATCTAAAAGTCGCTTCAACTATATCAATTATCCACAAAACCGTCAATCTTCACAAAAATATGCTCTTTCATTATAACTTTCAGTCACTTATAATAGGGTAGAAACCTAGAGGAAAGAGGAGACTAATGTGATTAACTGGAAAGAGTCAAAATTAATGTTCTGGACTATCTGGTTTTTGGCTGTTGCGGCCTTAATTTTTTTGCTGCAGCAAATTGATTTTATATTGAATCCGTTAGTAGGAATCTTAACGGCATTGTTTATGCCTTTACTGCTTGCCGGTTTTTTATATTATTTACTCAATCCACTAGTTAAGTTAATGGAAAGAGTTCGGGTGAAACGTATATATGGCATAGCGCTAGTCATGATACTTCTGCTTGGACTAGTTACCCTGACAATTTTAATGGGCATACCGATGCTGATTGAGCAGACAACAAATCTTGTCTCTGGGATTCCTGTTTTTATCGGGGAACTGGAAACATATGCCTTACGTTTAGCAGAAGAGCCATGGATGCAGCAGGTTGATATACAAGCAGCATTGACTAATTTAGAAGTATGGTTGCGGGACATCAGCTCACAATTCTTATCTGGCATAGTAGCCAGTGTGGGCGGGGCCATTCAAATGGCTACAGAAATAGCTTTTGTGTCCATTACGGTTCCGGTTATCTTGTTCTATATGCTGTATGATGGTAGAAAGTTTCTGCCCTTTGTGGTAAATCATACACCCGAACGATTAAAAAAAAATGTTAAAGAAATGATTATACAGACAGACCTCACCATTTCAAGCTACATATCTGGAAAAGGCATGGCATCTTTTCTAGTTGGCTTACTGCTGTTCATTCTTTATTCAATCGTCCGGATGCCATCGGCCTTTTTATTGTCAGTATTTGCGGCGATTACTAACTTTATTCCATACGTTGGTCCATTTATAGGGGCCGGACCGGCAGTTATTGTTGGACTGATTGAATCACCCGCAAGAGCTGTGCTGGCGGCCATATTTGTTTTAATTGTCCAGCAGCTTGACAGTAATTTGTTTACCCCTTTATTAGTCGGCAAATCATTGTCTATTCATCCGCTGACTGTTATTCTGGTTCTACTGGCTTCAGCAAACATAGCAGGTTTAATCGGTATGCTGATAGGTGTCCCTGTGTTTGCAATTATTAAGACAGTATCGACGTATGTGGTGAAGATGAATAGAGAATATAAATTGCTGAAAAGTCCGATTGATAATAAAAAAATTCTAGATTAAGGAAGTTTAAGTGTGAATAATTCAAAACAATTAACAAAAGAAGTAAAAAGAAGAAGAACCTTTGCCATCATTTCCCACCCGGATGCTGGTAAGACAACTATCACTGAACAGCTGCTGCTGTTTGGAGGAGCCATACGACAAGCTGGAACGGTAAAAGCTAAAAAAAGTGGAAAATTTGCGAAATCGGACTGGATGGAAATTGAGAAACAGAGAGGAATCTCCGTCACCAGTTCTGTCATGCAGTTTGAATACATGGATAAACGTATTAACATCTTGGATACTCCGGGTCACGAAGATTTTTCTGAAGATACTTACCGAACACTTATGGCGGTAGATGCGGCTGTAATGGTAGTGGACAGCGCCAAGGGGATTGAAGAACAGACGAAGAAACTCTTCAAGGTTTGTCGCATGAGAGGGATTCCTATTTTTACTTTCATGAATAAAATTGACCGAGATGGAAGAGAACCATTGGAGCTGATTGAGGAACTGGAAGAGGTTCTGGAAATCGATGCTTACCCAATGAACTGGCCTATTGGATCAGGTAAAAACTTGCTTGGCTTATATGATGTTTTCCATAACCGTATTGAAGCCTTCAGGCCGGATGAATTAAATGAAGGTGAACGTTTCATCGAATTAAATGATGAAGGTGAGATTGAAGGGGAGCACAAACTTAAGAACGAAAGTTTATACAATCAGGTTCTGGAAGAAGCCCTCCTGCTCAAAGAAGCCGGCAATGACTTTTCAGAGGAAGCCATTGCTAAAGGCGAGCTGAGTCCTGTATTCTTCGGTTCAGCACTGACGAATTTCGGTGTACAGACGTTTCTAGAGACCTTCTTACAGTTTGCGCCTGAGCCATCTGTACAGGTAACTAAAGATGAAAAAACAGTGAATCCGACTGATGAAGACTTTTCCGGTTTTATATTCAAGATTCAGGCAAATATGGATCCGAACCACCGTGACAGAATTGCCTTTTTGAGAATCTGTTCAGGGAAGTTTGAAAAAGGTCTGGATGTCACACTGCCAAGAGCCAAGAAAAAAATGCGACTGTCGAACTCTACGCAGTTTATGGCTGAGAGCAGAGAGACGGTCACAGATGCCGTAGCCGGAGATATTATCGGTTTATATGATACAGGTAATTTTCAGATAGGGGATACAATTTATTCCGGAAAAAACGAAATAGAATTCAAGGAATTGCCTCAGTTTACACCGGAACTGTTTGTGAAAGTTGAACCGAAAAACGTCATGAAGCAAAAGTCATTCCATAAAGGGATTAATCAACTAGTTCAGGAAGGGGCTATACAGCTTTATAAATCCTTCCATACTGAAACGTATATCATTGGTGCAGTAGGCCAACTTCAGTTTGAAGTGTTCCAGCACCGTATGCTGAATGAATACAATTCTGAAGTAGTGATGACGTCGATTGGAAGCAGAATAGCTAGATGGGTTAACCCGGATCAGCTTGATGAGAAAATGGGATCCAGTCGCAATATGCTGGTGAGAGACCGATTCGATAATCCATTGTTCTTATTCGAGAATCAGTTTGCCATGAGATGGTTCAGCGATAAATACCCTGAAGTTGAATTGACTTCCTTACTGTGAACTACATCGGCACTAAAGTACCTAGCTTCTGGGAACACCTTTAACTTGCCTGCTTAGCACGAATGCTCACAGGCAGCGGTTTAGGCTGTTTGACCAAGGCATGTCCCATGCCAATGGAAAGGATGTTTTTTGCAGCGTTCACATCTCGGTCATGATGAGCATGACAGGCTGGACATGTCCATTCTCTGATAGCCAGACCGTGTTTGCCGTCGTCATGTCCGCAGGACGAACAGACTTGAGAGGTCTTGTACGGGTTGACGACAAGGAGTTCCTTGCCGTTCTTGACGCACTTGTATTCCAACATCCGGCGAATCTCCCGCCAGGACTGTGCCGCAATACTGCGTGCCAGGTGATGATTTTTCATCATGTTGGCGGTGCGTAAATCTTCCAGTACGATGACGTCAAAGTCACGAACCAGTGTGGTCGTTAGCTTATGCAAGCGATCGAGTCGCTGGTTTTTTTCTTTCTGAAACACCTTAGCACGCTGTTGCTTGGCCTTCTGGTAGTTTTTAGCGTCAGTCAGCGGTATGCCTTTTGCTTTTGCTAAACGCCCGCGGCGTGCCGTGCGCTGCTCCCAGTACCTCCGTTTCCCAGAAAGCTGCTTGTCGTAACGAATCGTAGCGACCTTATCGCCTGTAGACAACACCATTAAATCAGCGACGCCCATATCAATCCCGACGGAACGGTGCGTGTATGTGGCCATGACTTGGCTTTCGTCATCCACAAGCACACTGCACTCAAACGCCCCTGACGGGGTGAGGGTAATGGTCGCTCGCTTGATTTTACCAGTAATCG
>NZ_BAAGPH010000003.1:0-1443 GCF_054784355.1 Alkalibacterium psychrotolerans
TGGTCAGCACCCCTTCTCCCGAAGTTACGGGGTCATTTTGCCGAGTTCCTTAACGAGAGTTCTCTCGATCACCTTAGGATTCTCTCCTCGACTACCTGTGTCGGTTTGCGGTACGGGCAGCCTACTTCTCACTAGAAGCTTTTCTTGGCAGTGTGACATCGGATACTTCGGTACTTAATTTCCCTCCCCATCACAACTTGTCCTTAAGAGAATAAACATTTGACTCATTCTCAGACTTGTTGCTTGGACACGCTATTCCAGCAGCGTGCACATCTTAGCCTCCTGCGTCCCTCCATTGCTCAAACAAAGCAGACTGGTACAGGAATATCAACCTGTTGTCCATCGCCTACGCCTTTCGGCCTCAGCTTAGGTCCCGACTAACCCTGGGCGGACGAGCCTTCCCCAGGAAACCTTAGTCATTCGGTGGACGGGATTCTCACCCGTCTTTCGCTACTCATACCGGCATTCTCACTTCTAAGCGCTCCACAAGTCCTCACGATCTTGCTTCAACGCCCTTAGAACGCTCTCCTACCATAGAACCATTGGTTCTATCCGTGGCTTCGGTATCTTGTTTAGCCCCGGTACATTTTCGGCGCAGGGCCACTCGACTAGTGAGCTATTACGCACTCTTTAAATGATGGCTGCTTCTAAGCCAACATCCTAGTTGTCTAAGCAGCCCCACATCCTTTTCCACTTAACAAGAATTTGGGGACCTTAGCCGACGGTCTGGGCTGTTTCCCTTTCCACTACGGATCTTATCACTCGCAGTGTGACTCCCGGATCTACATACTGTGGCATTCGGAGTTTATCAGGATTCGGTAACCCGATAAGGGCCCCTAGTCCAAACAGTCGCTCTACCTCCACGATGCACTATCCGAGGCTAGCCCTAAAGCTATTTCGGAGAGAACCAGCTATCTCCAAGTTCGATTGGAATTTCTCCGCTACCCACACCTCATCCCAGCACTTTTCAACGTACTTGGGTTCGGGCCTCCAGTGCATTTCACTGCACCTTCACCCTGGACATGGGTAGGTCACTTGGTTTCGGGTCGACGACGGCATACTCTACGCCCTATTCAGACTCGCTTTCGCTGCGGCTCCACCTCTTCGGTTTAACCTTGCATGACATCGTCACTCGCCGGTCCATTCTACAAAAGGTACGCCATCACCCGTTAACGGGCTCTGACTACTTGTAAGCACACGGTTTCAGGTGCTGTTTCACTCCCCTTCCGGGGTTCTTTTCACCTTTCCCTCACGGTACTGGTTCACTATCGGTCACTAGGGAGTATTTAGGCTTGGGAGATGGTCCTCCCGGATTCCGACGGAATTTCTCGTGTTCCGCCGTACTCAGGATCCCGGCTAGGCAAGGTTGAATGTCGCATACGGGGCTTTCACCCTGTCTCGCGTAACTTTCCAGCTACTTCTGCTATTCTCGCTTGTCCATGT